>NZ_JABAED010000034.1:0-44293 GCF_023701875.1 Rahnella sp. CG8 | reverse complement strand
AAAACCCCCTCCCCGCCTCCCCCTTCGCAGGGGGAGGAGCAAGACAGCGGTCAATTCCGGCTATTTCTCACCATGAAGTAATGTGGGTTTTACTCCCTCCCCTGCGAAGGGGAGGGTTGGGGTGGGGTATTAATGGCGAATCAATAAGTTAAAGTTTGCACTGACATTGGTTTTGTCATTAAAACCCCCTCCCCGCCTCCCCCTTCGCAGGGGGAGGAGCAAGACAGCGGTCAATTCCGGCTATTTCTCACCATGAAATAATGTGGGTTTTACTCCCTACCCTTCGCAGGGGAGGAGCAAGACACCCGCCATCTGCTTACTTAAACTTCTTGTGGTTCTCATTCCTTGTCGCCTTGAACCCTTCAGCTTCTTTCTTCGCTTCATCGACCTTGCCCGCTTTGGCTAAAGCGGAGGCCTTGTCAATCTGGCCAATCAGCGTATCCAGCCCTTTGTGGTAATCCTGCATTTCCGGGCTGTCAGGGGCTTTGCCTTCCAGTTTCGGTGGCGTGGCTTTTTTCGCGTCTTCCGCTGCGGCTTTCATGTTCGCCAGACCGGTGGTCAGTTCGGCCTGATCGTTGGTTTTCAGCACCTTGCTGTAATTATCAGAAATGGTGTCCATGTCCGTTTCTAAATCTGCTGCCAGTGCCACCGTGCTGCTTCCCAGCATTGCGACTACCGCTAACGCCATCAGTTGTTTACGCATGATCTTTCTCTCTATTGTTATTTATTTGTTAGATAAAACGACATTGCTTGTAAGGCTTTATAAAAATAGGCTGAGAGAGAGGAAAACGGGATGAATTTTTTGTAAAGAAGGTTGGCAGGTGAGAAGCAGCGATCAGGCGACCGCTGCTTTGCAGGAAAATTACTCGCCGGCGATTTTCATTGCCGGTAACAGCACGGAACCGCACTGGATATTACTGCGGGTTTCGATATCGCTGCCGATGGCGACCATGTTGCGCCACATGTCTTTCAGGTTTCCGGCGATGGTGATTTCACTGACCGGATACTGGATTTCGCCATTCTCGACCCAGAAACCTGCCGCGCCACGGGAGTAATCGCCGGTAACACCGCTGACGCCCTGCCCCATCAGTTCGGTGACGACCAGGCCTTTATCGAGCTTACGCAGCATTCCGGCGAAATCATCGCCCTGACCGGCGATGCGCCAGTTATGAATGCCGCCCGCGTGACCAGTGGTTTGCAGACCGAGCTTACGCGCGGAATAGCAGGTCATCAGCCAGTTTTGCAGCACGCCGTCTTTGACGATATCACGACGCTCGGTGCGCACACCTTCGCTGTCGAATGGCGTGGAAGCCAGCCCCTGCAACAGGTGCGGATGTTCTTCAATGGTCAGCCACTCCGGCAAAATTTGCTTGCCGAGGCTGTCGAGCAGGAAAGACGATTTACGGTAAATGCTGCCACCACTGATCGCCCCCACCAGATGCCCGAACAGGCCGGTCGCCACTTCAGAAGCGAACAATACCGGAGCCTGCATGGTCGGTAATTTGCGCGGCGCCAGACGGGATAAGGTGCGGCGGGCGCACTCTGCGCCGACCCATTCGGGGTCTTTCAGATCGCTCATTTTACGGGCGATGGAGTAGGCGTAATCGCGCTCCATGTCGCCTTCGTGTTCGGCAATCACTGAGGCGGAAATCGAATGACGCGTCGAGCAATAGCTTTGCAACATGCCGTAGCTGTTACCGAAAACGCGGATACCGTAATGGCTGTTGAAACTGCCACCTTCGGTGTTGGTGATACGCTTGTCAGCCTGCAACGCCGCCTGTTCAGCACGTGCGGCCAGTTCGATGCTGCGATCCGGATCCAGCTCTTCCGGGTGGAATAAATCCAGGTCCGGTGCATCGAACGCCAGCATCTCTTTATCGGCCACGCCCGCGAACGGATCCGGCGACGTGTAACGGGCAATATCCAGCGCCGCCTGCACGGTGCGGGAAATAGCGTCCGGGCTTAAATCGGTGGAAGACGCACTGCCTTTACGGTTCTGATAATAAACGGTGATGCCCAGTGCGCCGTCGCTGTTGAATTCCACATTCTCGACTTCGCCAAAACGGGTGCTGACGCCGATACCGGTGGTTTTGCTGACCGCCACTTCTGCAGCATCTGAACCGGCTTTCGCCAGTTCCAGTGCCTGAGATACGGCCTGTTCCAGAGTCTTACGCTGCTGCGCTACTTGATTCACTACGTTCATCGGCATGCCATCGCTTATGAGATAAAAGGGATTGTTCTACACTGATATACAGAAACTCTTATCTTTGAGTCTAACAGAGACTCGCCACAATTTCGCATTCACTCCGGCGTTGTTATGCCCAAAGTTGCAACAGAACATGGATGTATGCGGCATAACCCTGCATAATGCCGCCAAAGCAATAAAGCACAATCAAACTGACAGGATTACCTCGTTAAGAGGAAGCGCCCATGACAAAGAAAATTGACGACTGGCACGACGACGTTCCCGAAACCAACGAGAACGAAGATGATGAAGAAATCATCTGGGTCAGTAAAAGTGAAATTAAACGTGACGCCGAGGCGCTGAAAGATCTCGGTGCAGAAATGGTTGAACTGGGTAAAAACTCGCTGGACAAACTGCCGCTGGACGACGATCTGCGCGCAGCGATCGACTTAGCGCAGAAGATCAAGAAAGAAGGCCGCCGCCGCCAGTTACAGCTGATCGGTAAAATGCTGCGTTCCCGCGATGTTGAACCGATCCAGACCGCGCTGGATAAGCTGAAAAACCGCCATAACCAGCAGATTTCGCTGTTCCATAAACTGGAAATGCTGCGTGACCGTCTGGTTGAAGAAGGTGATGATGCGATCCCGCCGGTACTGGAATTGTATCCTGAAGCCGATCGCCAGCAACTGCGCGCACTGATCCGTAACGCACAGAAAGAGAAAGCCACTAACAAGCCGCCGAAATCTTACCGCCAGATTTTTCAGTATCTGCGCGAACTGGCTGAAGGTCAGGAATAAAAAAACAAAAACCCGCCTTTTTACTTAACAGAAAATGGCGGGTTTTTTCTTTTCAGCCTTTAGCCTTTACTGCGGGTTTCTCCAGCAGATTCAGCCGCAACTCGCCTTCCAGTTCTTCCTCCGCTTCTTCAAACAACAGAATCAGTGCGCCGAAACGGCGTTTACGGCTGGCATTCAGATTAATGAAATCTATCTCAACCGGCAGTGCAATCCCGCCCGTTACCTCATCCCAGAGTGCGTCCAGATTCGCGCCGAAGCTGTCAGTCAGTGCAAACTGACGGACAAACTCGCGGTAGAATGCGGGTAAATCCGGGATGTGATTAAAATCGAAGCTCACTTTATTCATCGACATCACTCCACCCGAACGAAGTTCTGATAATGGTCTTTACTGACATAAATCAGCCCGTCGCTGGCAAACAACACGCGGTCAGCACCGCGACGCCCGCAGCGATAGTTAATATCCGCTTCGCGCCACACCCTTTTGTACGCCGAAGGTAAACGTCCTTCCCGGTTTGAGAAGCGGTCACCACCGATGGCTTTGCCCGGCAATACATCACATAAATTCCCGGAACGGGCATCCCAGCCGGCTTCCCGCGCCTTTTTCTTGGTGATGTAATTTTCAGGCAATTTATGGTTCTGGCGTAAATAGCCGATCACCGTTTGTTCATCGGTGCCCGGAACTATTGTGCCCTGATTATATGTCGTTTTCGCGACAACCTGCCCCGCGACACCGCACAGCCCGAAAAACACGGCGGCCATCACCAGATTGCGCACACACCGCCCGTTAAATGCCTTCATTGACGTCCTTTGTGTTGAGCCGGAATGAAACTGTTTCTGTTTATTGTTTCTTAAAAAGTAACTTCTGGAAAGCTGACTTAAAGATTCCCTAAATGCAGCGTTTTCACCTGCAAATATTCTTCCAGCCCCAGCACCGAACCTTCACGTCCAAGGCCGGATTCTTTTACGCCGCCAAATGGCGCGGCTTCGTTGGAAATCGCACATTCATTAATACCAATCATCCCGCTCTCAATAGCATCCGCGACCCGGAAAATACGTTGAAGATTCTGGCTATAGAAATACGCTGCCAGCCCGAAAGGTGTGTCGTTGGCGCGTTTAATCACTTCCTCTTCCGTTTTGAAACGGAAACAGGCCGCCAGCGGACCGAAGGTTTCTTCATGCGCCACTTTCATGTCATCAGTGGCATCAATAATGACCGTCGGCTGGAAGAAGTTGCCACCGAGTTTGTGGCGCTGTCCGCCCTCCATCAGGCGTCCACCTTTCTCCAGCGCGTCCTTGACGTGCTCTTCAACTTTCTCCAGTCCTTTGATATCAATCAGCGGCCCGACAATGACGCCTTCATCCATGCCGTTGCCGACTTTCAGCTTGCGTACTTCTTCCACCAGCCGCGAGGTAAACGCCTCGTACACGCCCTCCTGCACATAAATACGATTGATGCACACGCAGACCTGGCCGGTATTGCGGAATTTACAAGTGATCGCGCCCTTCACCGCCGCCTCAATGTCGGCATCGTCAAACACGATATACGGCGCATTGCCACCCAGTTCCATCGACACCTTTTTCATGGTGTCGGCGCTGTTACGCACCAGCGTTTTGCCGATTTCCGTCGAGCCGGTAAAGGAGACTTTACGTACCGCATTGCTGGTCATAATCACGTCGCTGATGGCACCGGTGTCACCGGCCACGCCATTGATCACACCGTCCGGAACCCCGGCATCCTGCGCCAGTTGCAACAAGGCGAACGCCGACAGCGGCGTGTTACTGGCCGGTTTGATGAGACCGGTACAGCCTGCCGCCAGCGCCGGACCCAGTTTACGGGTGAGCATCGCCAGCGGGAAATTCCACGGCGTGATGGCCGCCACCACGCCGACCGGTTCGCGGGTCGCCAGAATGCGTGAGCCGGAGTTGGCCGGAGGAATGATTTCTCCGTTAGCGCGTTTGGCTTCTTCGCTGAACCATTGCAGGTAGCTGGCGGCGTAATCGACTTCACCCAGTGCCTCTTTCAGCGGTTTGCCCTGCTCGGCAACCATCAGCTCGCCCAGAAACTGTTTATTTTCCAGCATCAGTTCATACCAGCGATGCAAGATTTCAGAACGCGCTTTCGCAGTGGTTTTGCGCCATTCGGGGAATGCGTCACTGGCTGCCTTCACCGCGGCTTCTGTTTCTGCTTTACCGGCTTTGGCGACTTTGGCGACCACATCGCCGGTTGCCGGATCCAGCACATCAAAGGTTTCTTTGGCTTTAAGCCATTTACCACCGGCAAAATAGCCGGTCTTAAATAATGGATGCGTGGAGAGTTTATGAGGTTGGGCTGACATGAGGATCCTCCTGATTTATGCCGTTTTAAGCGATCTATCAGGTAAGTATAGCGGCTTGAGCAGAAGCGTCTGTCAGACAGCACTGAGAGACACAGATCGCAAAGTGAATTGTCATACGTTCACAGTTTCCGCATCCCTCAGTAAACTGCGGTGAACCCCACCCCATTTTTACAAAGGAAGAAGGCATGTCGACGCGCGAAAAAATGAATATCGGTGAACTTTATACAGACATGGACGAAGGATTGCCGGAGGAACGCGGTGCCGGAAAAGAGCGGGTGTATGATTTCAATCTCACGCGCCCTTCTGAAGAGGCAAAGCGCCTGCAATTGCTCAGAAGTATTATGGGCAGTCTGGGGGAGTCCTGCTGGATTGAGCCGCCGCTGCGCGTCGCGTATGGCACCCATATTCATATCGGCAACCACTTTTACGCTAACTTCAATCTCACGGTGGTGGATGACGCCACCGTGACCATTGGCAATAACGTGATGATCGCACCGAACGTCACGCTCGCCACCGCCGGACATCCCATCGATCCTGACATCCGCATCACCGGACAGCAATTCTCGCTGCCGATTGTCATTGAAGATAATGTCTGGCTGGGCACCGGCGTGATAGTCAATCCGGGTGTGACGATTGGACGTAACAGCGTGATTGGGGCTGGCAGTGTGGTGACCAAATCCATTCCCCCGGATGTGGTCGCGGCAGGTGTACCCTGCCGCGTATTACGTCCGATCACCGCCAGCGACCGTGAGGCTTTCCTGAAATAGCCGCCGGTCAGGCCAGGAACGCGTGCTGATAACGTTGCAGCATGTCAGTGAGGCGCCTTACCGGCTCGGTCACTTTCAGTGGTGCGTCGTACTCGACCAGTTTCTCCTGATACTCACCCAGCTCTTTCAGTAACCGCTGATAATAATAGGTGCGCTTGCCTTCACCTGAAGCAGAGACCACGTGATCGGCCGTATTACGGATTTTCTTGTGGAATGCCGACAGCTCATCATTCACCGGCACTTCTGCCAGTTTCATGCGCTGGTGCGCGATAATCAGCATCAGCGCCAGACGGTATTTACCAATATCGTTCGGGAACATCACCAGCAACTGGTTCAGCTGATGATAAAGCGCCGGAAGATGGTTTTCACGACGCCGGTACGCTTTGGTGGTCAGCGCCGATACCGCGCTGCTCATAAAGCGGTTAAGCAGCGTACGCCCGGTTTTCTCGCGAGACTTGTCGCGCACAATCAGCAACACCGCCATCGCGATCACCGTACCGATCGCCTGCCCCATCGCGTTATCCAGAAACGACGTGACGTTAAAAACCATCGGATTGCTGAGCACCAGAATATTAATGGTGCCCGCCAGCAACCCGAGCATACCGAGACGACGCTTGGTCACTTCGATACCGATAAAGAAGGTGAAGATCCCCAGCATCAGACACAGCAGGAACAGGCTCTGCTGCGTTGCGGGCATGATCAGCATAAACATCATCGAGCCGACCGGAATCGCCAGCAACATGCCGATAATGAAATCCATCGCCATGCCTTTCGGGTTCGGCGTACGCATCGCCAGCGAAGTCACCACTGCGATGATAATCACGCAGCCGCTGGCTGACGTCCAGCCGGTCCACAGCCACATCAGGCAGCCGATGGTTGTCGCCGTGAAGGTTCTCAGGCCGTTGACCAGCGCATGGTGACGTTCTGCTGAAACAGGCCGCACCACCACTTCGCCATCGAGCACCCCGCTTTCAATGGTGCTGATACTGCTGTTGGTCTGGATGCCTTTCATCAGCAACAGCGCACGGGTTCCGGCGCCGGTCCAGGCGCTGACCGTCATCAGTACGTTGTCGCTGTGCATGCCGGTAATCATCTGGCGTAATTGTTTCAGTCTGCGATGCACATCCGCCACGTTTTCAGCGGGTTCAGCAAACAATGCTTTCAGTTCAGGCGAGACCCGTTCCGGAGAGCTTTGCATAATCAGATAGGTTTCGCACGCCTGGGTGATCATGCTCAGCGAGGTGCTGTGCAGCGCTTTCAGGCGCCGATTACACCGCTGCCAGCGCGACGACTCCATCATCAGACTGCCGCGCATCCCGTTCAGCGCGGTCGTGCTTTTCACCAGGTTGTTCCAGGACTTATCGATGTCTTCCTTCGTCCCGCTATTCACGCAAATCCGCATCAGCGCAAACTGATCCAACATCAGCTGACTGACGGCACGGTCAATATCTTTTTTGATGGAACGGGGAGAGAACAACAGGTCAGCGACGATAGCGCAGCAAATCCCGATAACGATTTCACTGCAACGCTCAACCGCAAACTGCGGAGTTTGCAAAGGCGAGCTGGCGGAAGTCACTACGATAATCAGCGCGGTATAACCAGCCAGACCCAGCGCATACGAGTTCTCGATACGAACCAGCGACGACCACCAGGTGCACACGCCCGCCCAGATGCAGCATAACAGCAGCATAACGACCGGTGCGCGGGCGGTAGCAATCACGATCACCAGCGCCGCGATACAGCCGATAAAGGTGCCGATAACCCGCAGAAAACCACGATGACGAATAGCACCGGCAAAGGGTTCGCCACCCGCCGCCAGCGCAGGTCCCGACGTTACGATCGCGGCAGTCATGGCCGACCAGCGCGGGGTTTCGAGTTGCAGATAGAACCCGAGAACCAGTGCGCCGAGGATCGCGAACGTCAGCTTGCAGGCAAAACGTACGCGCGGGATAAGTACGCTATTCATCTTTCCGGCCTTAACCAAACTCTCTCAGACGGTGCAGGAGGCGAAGGAACGGGGATCCTTCATCTTGTTTACGGTCATGGCTGCCGGTAATCACGACCGTCGCCGTGGTACCTGCCGGATAAGGATGTTGCTGGTCTTTGTCATCAAGCAGGATTTTCACTGGCACACGCTGTGCCAGACGCACCCATTCAAGGTTGCTGTCGATGGTCGCCAGACCGTTGGTCGCCGCAGAAGAGGAGCTGTTCGTCACCGCCGCCGCTACGCTGTCGACCGTACCGTGCATAATACGGTTGCTGCCGAGCGGCGTGATTTCCGCACGATCCCCTTTTTTCAGCCCCGGCAGTTTGGTTTCTTCCAGATACGCCAGAATGTAGAAGGAATTTTTCTTCACCAGCGCCACGGCAGTCGAACCCCGGTTAATGTAGTTGCCCGGATGAACGGTCAGGTTAGTCACCCAGCCATCAGCAGGTGCGACAACCACGGTACGTTCCAGATCCAGCACCGCCAGATCCCGTGCAGCCTGCGCTTTCGCCAGCTGATGTTCAGCGGTTTGCAGCACGTTATTGGCCTGATCGATTTCTTCCTGCGACATGGCCTGTACGCCCAGTTTCACACGACGTCCGGCCTCGCGCTTTTTCTCAGAAGCCAGCGCCTGGTAATACGCGACGTCAGCACTCGCTTCGTCCAGCGCCTGCTGGTAACGCGGCTGGTCAATTTTGAACAGTACCTGGCCTTTTTTCACCAGTTGGTTATCCGTCACCGGCACATCGGTAATCAGACCGGTGACATCGGGCGCGATGGACACAACGTCAGCGGTAAACTTGGCATCACGGGTCCATGGAGATTCTGTATAGAACGCCCAGGCTTTGAAGATTGCGATGACAGCCAGCACGACAAGAATCAACGTTATTGTGTAACGTATTATTTTTATGGAGAAATTTTTCACAACGCCCTCAGACGAACATGCAGGAGATCAGGTAGAAAAGACAGCAGTACAACGCTGTGTTGAACAATGCCGGGTGCCAGACAAAATCATAAATTCCGGTGGGTTGCAATATGCGCCGCAGCAGGAAAAACACCACCAGCGCCAACAATATTTCAAAAAACACCGGAGGAAACGACAATCCGAAAATCACCATTACCGGAAGCAAACTCATCAAAAATTCCTTACATTATTACGACGGACAAACACATATCGTCCCGCGCACGCATTATTCGTTATTTTAGGCAACGGCACGCGACCCCGGAGAAAATAATTCAACGGGAGCAGAGCAATGAAGCTGCAGAGTTGCCAGGGAAGTGTGCGGAGGTAAGCATGATGTCAGGAAAACTGAAACCTGAGCTTTATCGCCCGGAAGGGTATATTAGCGTGCTTATTATCAACAGATCAACGTTCTGTGATCTAAATCACTTTTAAGCCAAAGTTAACAATGGACCGATTAAAACGCATGTCGATCTTTGCTCAGGTCGTGGAAAGCGGCTCCTTCACGGCGGCCGCACGACGCCTCGACATGAGCGTTTCCGCCATCAGCCAGACGATTTCAAAGCTGGAAAATGACTTACAAATCAAATTACTAAACCGTAGCACCCGCAGCATCGGCCTGACAGAAGCCGGTAAACTTTATTATCAGGGTTGCCGGAAAATGTTGCACGACGTACGTGAAGTACATGAACAATTGTATGCCTTCAACAACACCCCGACCGGAACATTACGCATCGGCAGTTCATCAACGATGGCACAAAATGTTCTTGCCGCGATGACTGCGGAAATGCTCACCGAATACCCCGGTCTGACGGTGAATCTGGTGACTGGCATTCCGGCACCAGACCTGATCGCTGACGGACTGGACGTGGTGATCCGCGTCGGCGCGTTGCAGGATTCCAGCCTGTTCTGCACCCGCTTAGGCTCAATGCCGATGGTGGTGTGTGCGGCGCGCAGTTATCTGGCACAACACGGCACGCCGGAGAAACCCACCGATATGGTGAATTTCTCCTGGCTGGAATACAGCGTCCGCCCGGACAGTGAATTTGAACTGATCGCCCCCGAAGGTGTTTCAACCCGTATTACACCGCAAGGCCGCTTCGTGACTAACGACTCGCAGACCATGATCCGCTGGCTGAAAGCCGGTGTCGGTATCGCGTATGTTCCGCTGATGTGGGTGATTGAGGAGATTAATGCCGGTGAGGTGGAGATTCTGTTCAGGCGCTATCAGTCCGATCCGCGCCCGGTTTACGCGCTGTATACTGAAAAGGACAAACTGCCGCTGAAAGTGCAGGTCTGTATTGATTATCTGACGGATTATTTCAAACGGGTAAGCAAGGTGTATCAGGGATACCGGCAGGGCAAGAAAGTGACTCAGTGGAATTGAGTTCGTATCAAACCAAAAACCCACCTGACCTCCCCTTGTGAAAGGGGAGGGATAACACCGAAATAATCTTCTGCTACGCAGTGCCGCCAACGGTGAGATTATCCAGTTTCAGGGTAGGCTGACCGACCCCGACCGGCAGGCTCTGGCCTTCTTTACCACACACACCGACGCCTTTATCGAGCGCCAGATCGTTGCCGACCATGGAAATCTGTTGCATCGCTTCAATGCCCGAGCCGATCAGCGTCGCGCCTTTCACCGGTTTGGTGATGCGGCCTTTTTCGATCAGATAAGCTTCGGAGGTAGAGAACACGAATTTACCCGAAGTAATATCCACCTGACCGCCGCCGAAGTTTGGCGCATACAGGCCAAATTCTACGCTACTGATAATGTCTTCCGGCGTTGATTTCCCGGCCAGCATATAGGTGTTGGTCATACGCGGCATCGGCAGATGTGCGTAAGATTCGCGGCGGCCGTTACCGGTCGGCGCAACGCCCATCAGGCGCGCATTCAGTTTGTCTTGCATGTAGCCTTTCAGCACGCCGTTTTCGATCAGCACGTTGTACTGCCCCGGCACACCTTCGTCGTCAATCGCCAGTGAACCGCGCAGACCCGGCAGGGTGCCGTCGTCCACTACGGTACACAGTTCAGAAGCCACCCGTTTGCCCATCTGACCGCTAAATACAGAGGTTCCGCGACGGTTGAAGTCACCTTCCAGACCGTGGCCTACCGCCTCATGTAACAGCACACCCGGCCAGCCTGCGCCCAGCACCACCGGCATGCCACCTGCCGGGGCGGCGACTGCCGTCAGATTCAGCAACGCCATACGCACGGCATCACGGGCAAAAGCTTCCGCACGCACTTCACCGTTAACGGTTTCGAGGAAGTAGTCATAACCAACACGACCGCCGCCGCCACTTGAGCCACGCTCACGACGTCCATCCTGTTCAACCAGAACGCTCACGGACAGACGCACCAGCGGGCGAATGTCTGCCGCCAGCGTGCCGTCGGTGGCTGCCACCAGGATGTTTTCATACACGCCGGTGATGCTGGCACTGACTTCCTGCACGCGCTTATCGGCCGCACGGGCAATTTTGTCGACGCGGTGTAGCAGTTCGATTTTTGCTTCGCGTGACAGGCTTTGCAGCGGATCCAGCGGAGAATAAAGAGATTTATAGGCAATTTCGCCCAGCGTATGCGCTTTGCCATTGCCCTGGTCGCGGACAATGCTGCGGGCAGCTGTTGCACTCAGGTTCAGGGCATTCAGCGTGATTTGGTCAGCATAAGCAAAACCGGTTTTTTCACCGCTTACCGCACGAACACCGACGCCCTGATCGATATTGTAAGAACCGTCTTTGATGATGCTGTCTTCGATCACCCAGCTTTCATGGAAACTGGACTGGAAAAAGAGATCGGCATAATCAAGACGACGTTCAGACAACTGGCCCAAAATGGAAAACAGATCCTGATGACTCAGATTATTAGCAGTTAGTAACTGCTCACTGACTAAGGCCAGACTCATAGATGTTCACTCTCTTTTAGACGACAATCCGGCGTGCAGACTGTGGTCTACACAGTCTGCACGCCAAACAATCCATTGTTACAAGGTTATTAACAGCCTAACACAGCATGAACGAGGTTTCCTGCCACCTTCACGGTGGCGTTACTGTGCGGCGGCGGCTTTTGGATGTTCAACCGGTTTACGCAGAATTTCGTTGATACGGGGTTCTGCGATAGTGCCGTCAATCTGATAGCGGATAAGCGAGATTTTATTCCACAGCGGCGCCAGCACTTTACTGGCAGCGAAGACTGCAACGCCGACTACCGGGTTGATGACGAACGCCGTCGCCACACCTACTGTGGCGGAAATTTCCGGCGCAATGACCGCTTCGAGATCCAATTGCTGATTCACGAAATTGACCTTCCCGGTGATGGCGATATCTGCTTCCAGTCCGTCAACCAGCAGATCGTCGGTATGAAGTACGCCGTCTTTAATCCAGGCCGTGGATTTGATGGAGTCAAAATAGAAGCCCTGGCCAAAGGTATCGCTGAAATCAAGACGCAGTTTGCGCAGCAGCGCATCGAAGCTGACCAGTCGCAGCAATTGTCCGGCGCGGCCCGTGCCGACATCCGCAATTTCGCCTTTGCCCAGCGTGTTTTTCAGGGTGCCGTTCAGTGTGCTGATATCTGGCTTCCACGGCACGGATTTCCAGTGCAAATCAAAGTTAACGTCAAACGGCGCGCCTTTCAGTGGTGTAGTCACGCCAAAGAATGACATGGCCTGCTCAATATTCTTACCGGTCAGCTTGCCTTTCAGGCCGGTGTTTTCGCCCTGCCCGTTCTGCCTCCAGTCGCCCTGCACGTCGAGACGTGCCACGCCGGTATCTATCAGACCGTTACGCAGCATCAGCTGATCGCCTTGCGGTGTCAGGTCGGCATTCACTTTGCGGAAGTTCTGGCCGAGGAACCAGCAGGCTTCACAACGCAGTTGCAATGCCGGCCAGCTGGCAAACGAAATTTTTTCAGTAGCAAACGGATTACCGCCCGGCTGACCGCTGCTGGCCACATCCGCGACCGTCCATTGCGGATTGAAATAGACGTATTTCAGATTAGCCAGCCACGGACCGTTGTCATTCATGTTCAGCCTGCCATCGATTTCCTTACCTTTGGCAGTGACCTCCATGCCCTGATGCCCTTGTACCGAGGTGAGGGTCAGGTCATTCCAGACCTGTCCGCCCAGTGTCAGCGCAGGCGTTGTCAGGATAATCTGGTGCGGGAAGCTGAAACCGGCCAGTTTAGTAGTAGTGTCCTGCGTCGCTTTATCCGGTGACAGCAAACCCAGCCAGCTTTCACCATCAAGTGCGGGCAGATGGAGCGTCAGACTGCTGTCATCCGGCAATGGAGGCGTTTTTTTGCTGTTTGCCTGCCACGATGCGCGATCGAGTTTCAGTTGTTTACCCAGCAGCCAGCGGCTGTTGAAATGATCTTTGCCCGCCAGCACACCTTGCAGATTAAAACTGTGCAGGTCGCCTTTGACATTCACCACCAGCGGCAGCGGATGACCGGCTTTCTTGCTCAACGGATCGGGTAAGTGACTGCTCACATCTTTCAGATCGGCGTTTACATCGACGGTATAGGTCGGGGTACCTTTGTGCGGCAGCGTAATATTGACGTCGCCTTTCCACGGTGTACCACCCGAAATTTTACTGGCTGCTGCCGCTGGCAAGCCGGGGATTTTAGACAGTTGCCAGTTGGCATCCAGCCCGACCTGAACCTTGAAATCATCCGGCAGTTCCTGCGTGCTGAACATCACGTTGACCGGTTGCCCGAACCAGTTACCGGTAAGCCGGTTACTTTGCAGGTTGCCATTGTCATAACTGAACTGGCCACTGAGCTGACTGATTTTGCTGTTCAGCGGTTTAATAAACAGACTGTTGTTATTGAGCGTGACGCCACCGGATGCACGCACAAGTTCGCCATCAAGCGGAATATCCAGATGTAAGCGACCATTCACTTCGCCGCCAATCTGCAATTCCTGTAGCGCCGAGCCCAGCGAGTCATGCAACGGCGTATCCATGAAATAATCGCCGATATCTTTCCCCTGCCCGCGCAGGTCCGCATCAATAAACAGTTTTTCTTTCAGGTAGTCAGGAATATTGGCAACGACGTTGTTGCCGTCCACATTGCCCAGTTTGGTGTGCGCGGCTTTCATAAACAGGCCGTCATTAAGGAAATCGAGATCGATATCCAGATCAGTCAGCGCTGGCCAACCTGGCTGGAACTCAAAGGTCGAGTGGCGTAGCGGAACCCACACTTCAAACTGCCCTTCGTTCTTTTTGAACGGGAAATGATGTGGATTGCCGTTGAAGGTCAGGGTGGCGTTATCCACCTGACCGGCCTTTATGGCACCACTGAGATAATTTACCAGATGTTTGCCCATCAGCGGTTCAGGGAAATAGCGCCAGGCCTGACCGGCGTCATACAGGCGAATACCGGCCAGGATATTCAGCCACGGGTCACCTTTGACAGGCTGGTTGTAGCGGAAATCGCCCTTCGCCCACAGCGCGTTGGCTTTGACATCTACGTCTTTACCCGACAATGACCAGCCATCTTTGCCGTTCTTCCAGTTAAAGGTACCGGTCGCCGCACTGATATCCAGAGGTGCGCGGAACATTTCGCCGTACGGCAGCAGGCTGTCTTGTAATTTCACCGTCATCTGCCCGCCCGCCACGCTACCTTTCAGGCCACCACTGAAATGATTGACACCCGGCAGCAGTTTCCAGCGCTGCCAGCTGACATCGCGCCAGTTCACATCAAAACGGGTCTGATCAGGCTGCTTTAGCGGGATATCCAGCGCGAGCCGATCAACGTTACCGGCGGGTTTTAAATCCTGCCAGCGCTCCAGTAAAGCCGGAGTCAGGAATGAGAAAGTCGGGATCACCGGGCCTAAACGTTCCAGTTGCAGATTGGTGCCACGGATGCGCAGCTCTTCACCCTGCGAGGGCCCGAGGAACTGGTTATTTTCCGGCAGATAAAGTACTTCAAGGCGGCCTTTCGGCCACGCCACACCATCGGTTTTCAGATTCAGCTGCTTCGTGCCAACCTGCCAGCCATTACCCTGACGGTTACCGTGTAATGTCAGATTATCGACATCGAGCTGGTGTTCCTCAGTGCCATTTTTCCAGGTGGCAGAGCCATTTTTCAGCAATGCGTCAGCGGCATAAATATCGCCACTACGCACCGTCAGCCACGCCGCGAGGCTGAAGTTAGCACTTTCCAGACCGGTATTATTGCGCAACCACCGGCTGAACCACGGTTTCATGTCGATATCATCGGCCTGAAGATAAATTTTCCCGTTATTGAGCAAACCATTGGTGTCGTTCAGATCCATACGCAACTGCACAATGCCGTGCTGCCCGTTAAAACTCGACAGGCTAAGCTGCCCTTCGGCGCGATGGCGGTTGTGGCTGTTCAGCCAGGTCATCTGAGGAATGTCGAATTCCGCCCGTGGACCGGAAGGCGTCAGGAAGGAAATGCGGCTGTTGCGCAGATCGAAATGGTCGACCTGTCTGAGGAAAATATCACTGACGCGGTTTGGCTGGATGCCGTTGCCTTTATTGCTTTCGCCACCCAGCGTGCTGTTTAAATCCAGCTGCAAATTGTAAAAAGTAAGGTCGCGGAACTGCCAGCGGAAATGCAGCAAGGATTGCCAGACGTCCAGCGCCAGGGTAATGCGCTGAACCTGCCACTTTGAGTCCGGTAATGTCACCTGAAGGCCTCGGATCTCCATGATCGGGCCAAAGGTTTTCCAGCTGGCGCTGACTTGCGATAACTCGATCGGTACGCCCGTGACCGCCTCGACTTTCCCGACCAGTTGATCCTGGAAGCGGGTCAACTGAGGCAATGCCAGACGCAAGCCACTGATCACCAAAGCCACTATCACGACAAGGGTTGCGCTGGTGGTTAATAAAATACCGGGCAGTCGCCTCAAACTTCTCTCCTTGTTTTCCATTCCATGCTGGTTTTCACCCGCACAGACGGCAATGGAAACCTTTAACTTCTTGATGCTTCAGACGAATAGCCATCGGATCACATCATGACGACGTCAAACTGTTCCTGACTGTAGAGCGGCTCGATCTGCACTTTCACCTGCTTGCCGACGAAGATTTCTACTTCGGCCAGTGCATGGGATTCTTCTCCCTTGAGCGCTTCCCCTACTGCGGCAGATGCGTAAACCAGGAAACGGTCAGAATCGTAGGCATGATGCACACGCACAATTTCACGCAGAATTTCATAGCAGACGGTTTCAACGGTTTTCACCGTGCCGCGTGCATGACAGGTCGGACAATCGCTGCACAGCACATGTTCGACGCTTTCGCGGGTACGTTTGCGGGTCATCTCCACCAAACCAAGGGCGGAGAAACCGTGAATACCGGTTTTCACGCGGTCTTTCGACAGCGCCTGCTCGAGGCTGTGCAGCACGCGACGGCGGTGATCTTCATTCGACATATCAATGAAGTCGATAATGATAATGCCGCCGAGATTGCGCAGCCGTAGCTGACGGGCAATGGCCTGCGTCGCTTCGGTGTTAGTGTTAAATATCGTGTCTTCCAGATTACGATGGCCGACAAACGCACCGGTATTAATATCCACGGTGGTCATGGCTTCGGTCTGATCGATAATCAGATAGCCGCCGGACTTGAGTTCCACCTTGCGCTCGAGCGCACGCTGGATTTCGTTCTCCACATCGAATAGATCGAAAATAGGCTGCTTGCCGCTGTAATGCTCCAGCTTGCTGGTCATTTCAGGCATGTATTCGCTGGTGAATTCGACCAGCAATTCATACGTCAGGCGGGAGTCAACGCGGATGCGGTCCAGTGCTTCACCGGCAAAATCACGCAGCACACGGTGCGCCAGTGCCAGCTCACCATACAGCTTGCATTTGGTTTTGTTGCGACGCTTGCGCTCCATCACCTTGGTCCACAAGCGTTTCAGGTAGGCCGCATCTTGTTTGAGTTCTTCTTCACCCACCCCTTCGGCTGCGGTGCGAATAATATAGCCGCCGTGCTCATCACAATATTCTGAGACGATACGTTTGAGGCGATCACGCTCGGCTTCGCTTTCAATACGCTGCGACACGCCAACGTGTGACGCACCAGGCATGAACACCAGATAGCGGGAAGGCAAGGTAATGTCGGTCGTCAGACGCGCACCTTTGGTGCCCAGCGGATCTTTCACCACCTGCACCATCAGATCCTGGCCCTGATGCACCAGTTCTGCGATGTCACGCACGTGGAAATTTTTCTGCTCGTCACGCGCCACACATTCGGTGTGCGGCATGATGTCTGAAGCATGTAAAAATGCGGCTTTTTCAAGGCCGATATCGACAAATGCTGCCTGCATACCCGGCAGAACACGGCTGATACGCCCTTTATAAATATTGCCGGCAATCCCGCGCTTGGTCTCGCGCTCAATATGGATCTCCTGCAGAATGCCACCGTCAATGTAAGCCACGCGGGTTTCAGACGGGGTGACATTGACCAGTAATTCAGCTGTCATGTTTTCTCCTAAGCTCGCGTAAGGCAGAAAATTCATTGAGCAGTTCCTGAGTTTCCACCAGAGGAAGGCCCACAACTGCATAGTAACTGCCGCGAATTTCACGGACGAAACAACCGCCCTTTCCCTGAATACCATAAGCGCCCGCTTTATCCATGGGCTCACCGCTCAGAATATAATGTGCAATATCGTCGGAGGATAGTGAACGGAAAGTGACATCGGTCACAACCAACGTATTGAGGCATTCCTGCCTGTCGGCAAACGCAATGGCGGTCATCACCTGATGCTGTCTGCCAGACAATGCCTTAAGCATAACAGCGGCTTGCGCTTCGTCACGTGGCTTTTCCAACACTTTACCGTCGAGGACTACAATCGTATCTGCGCCAAGCACCGGCAAATCCTCTGCCGCGACCGTCACACCGGCCTGTGCTTTATCTTTCGCCAGCCGTAAAACATAATCTTGCGGGGCTTCGTCAGGCTGACGCTCTTCTGCAACCTCAGTCACCAGACGCTCAAAAGGCAGTTCCAGCAAGGCCAGTAATTCACGGCGACGTGGTGACCCGGAAGCCAGATAAAGTGCGGTCATAACATCCTCATTGCACAGCAAACTGACGACGAATTTTACGCATCAGCAGGAACAGCCATGGCCACAGCACACCGTCGACCACACTGCTCCAGAAAACTTCAGGCCGGAACGACACATTGACTACCAGGAATTCTCCCCAGAACACCATGACGTCCACAGCCAGCGAAAGCACCATAACAATCAGCGCTTGTTGCCACAGAGCCAGGTTACGGAATAACTGGAATTTGAACGCGACCAGGTAGGCGGTAATGGCAAAAGCCAGCGCGCGAATACCCAGGGTCGATCCCAGGATCAGATCCATAATAAACCCGACAACAAAACCGGTACCCACGTTGACGCGATGCGGTAATGCCATCACCCAGTAAATCAGGATCAGCATCAGCCATGACGGCCTGAACATATAAATCTGTTCAGGCCACGGCATCACCTGCAATAACATGGCTATTAAGAAGGATAGCCAAATAATCCAGCGTCCGTGGCTCCGGTAGCTGTTCATTGCGTCGCTCCCTGCACAGCAGGCGTGCTAACCGGTGTCGTTACCGTACCCGTTGCCGGTGGAGGAACAGGAGCTGGCGGCCCCATATCTCCCGGAGGTGGCAACACTTGCGGCATCATTTGCATCAGGCGTTCATTGGCCACGCGATGAACTTCATCCGGCGGTAAAGGATGCTCGCCATTACGGTCAGAGCCCCATAGTAACAGCAGGTAACGCAGACGTTGCAGACCGGCGGTCGGACGCGCCTGAATGACGGTATACGCACGCTGATTATCAACTTTAACCGAAGATACAACGCCGACCGGATACCCTTCAGGGAAACGTCCACCCAGACCTGAGGTGACCAGCACATCACCGACACGAATATCGGTGTTGCTTGGTAAGTGTTCAAGTTGTAAGTCATCAGCACAGCCGCTACCGGCAGCGATAACGCGGATGTCATTACGCAGCACCTGAATCGGCAACGCATGTGAAGCATCACAAATCAGCAGCACACGGCTGGTCAGCGCGGCAACAGCGATGACCTGGCCAACAACGCCTTTATCGCTGATGACGGGTTGCCCGATATACACACCGTTGTTGCTGCCTTTGTCGATGACGATCTGATCGCTGTAAGGATCATTGCTGGTGGAGAGAACCTGCGTCACCATTTTGTGCTCGTCCTGACGCAACGGTGATCCCAGCAGCTCGCGCAAGCGAGCATTTTCTTGTTTGTATTGGCCAAGCAGCATCAGGTCGCTGTTTTTCAGCAACAATTCCTGACGCAAAGCGCGGTTTTCAAGTTCCAGCTGGCCACGGGTGGCAAACGTAGAAGAGACCTGATCTAAGAATTCACGCGGGGCATTGGACAAA
The DNA here is from genome assembly GCF_023701875.1 of Rahnella sp. CG8. Lineage (NCBI taxonomy): Bacteria > Pseudomonadati > Pseudomonadota > Gammaproteobacteria > Enterobacterales > Yersiniaceae > Rahnella > Rahnella sp. CG8. The sequence continues at coordinate 24,886 of NZ_JABAED010000034.1, read as the reverse complement.
AAATAGAAGGGACTGACGGCAGTATCCATATAGGTGCGGATTTTAACAAACGTACCTATTTTACTGTCGGCAACAATCAGGACAATGGCCGTGAGAATAGCCAAAAAAAGTCGCAGTTGCAGGGAAGGTCCCCTGCTAAAAATTGGCTTCATAAAATATGCGAGTTCCTCGGCAACAGAAAGTTTCAGCCAGTCGAAGTAAAGACCTCACCTGACAGAAACGGCGGCAATCTCATGGGATAGCCAAAACACTGGCAGAGCTTTATCGCTCAGCCAGTGTTTGCACGGATCCACATTGAACACTGCACACTTCGCGTTGCAGGTTTTACCTGACGGACAACCACCTTCCCGGGCAGACTATTCTTGCTTGCAACAAGACTTGTTTGAATCAGCAAGTCTTCGCAGAGATTACTCTTCGCTGAATAAGTCGCCGCCGTGCATGTCGATCATTTCTAATGCTTTACCACCGCCACGGGCGACGCAGGTCAGTGGATCTTCTGCGACAACAACAGGAATACCCGTTTCTTCCATCAGCAGGCGATCAAGGTTACGCAGTAATGCGCCACCGCCGGTCAGCACCATGCCGCGCTCGGAGATGTCGGAAGCCAGTTCTGGCGGACACTGTTCCAGTGCAACCATCACCGCGCTGACGATACCGGTTAGCGGCTCTTGCAATGCTTCGAGAATTTCGTTGGAGTTCAGCGTGAAACCACGTGGAACACCTTCAGCCAGGTTACGACCGCGCACTTCGATTTCGTGCACTTCATCACCCGGATAGGCAGAACCGATGCTGTGCTTGATACGCTCAGCCGTTGCTTCACCGATCAGTGAACCATAATTACGGCGTACGTAATTAATGATAGCTTCGTCGAAACGATCGCCACCGATACGTACAGAAGAGGAATACACCACGCCGTTCAGGGAGATCACGGCAACTTCTGTGGTACCACCACCGATATCCACCACCATTGAACCGGTCGCTTCGGATACCGGCAGGCCTGCACCGATTGCCGCAGCCATCGGTTCTTCAATCAGGAACACTTCACGCGCGCCTGCACCTTGTGCAGATTCACGGATAGCACGGCGTTCAACCTGAGTTGCGCCGACTGGCACACACACCAGTACACGCGGGCTTGGGCGCATGAAGCTGTTGCTGTGAACTTGCTTGATGAAGTGTTGCAGCATTTTCTCAGTCACGAAAAAGTCAGCGATAACGCCGTCTTTCATTGGACGAATAGCGGCAATATTGCCAGGAGTACGACCCAGCATCTGTTTCGCGTCGTGACCAACAGCAGCAACGCTTTTAGGTGAACCAGCACGATCCTGACGAATAGCCACAACTGATGGCTCATTCAGCACGATGCCTTGTCCTTTTACATAAATGAGGGTATTGGCGGTACCCAGGTCGATGGACAAGTCGTTGGAAAACATGCCACGAAATTTCTTAAACATAACGAAGGGATAATCCTGCTAGCTGGGGGCGAAAAATAAAATCCGCCTACTTTACCAACCACGCGAAGCAGCGACAAGGCGCAAAAACGTCCTGCTTCCGTGAAAATTGTCCGTGATGTCGCCATTCACTTGCGGTGACTTTTTGAGGCTGATGGCACTGCGAAATAATTCTGTCTCGCAGGCTCGGTTTACCTCGGGCAGGCACCCAGGCGAAGTAGCAACACCACACATAAATTCTTACACTTTTACCAACATCTTCCATCCATCTGCGGTCTGAGTACAAACACCGGAAACCAGACAAGGGCGTAGGTCAAAAGCTGGCTCATTCTACGTTAAATAATGCATTAACGGTCACTTAAACATCGCGGTTGTGTGAATATTTTTTACCGACCGGTTCAACAGGCTCCGGACCGGCAAAAAAATCGCCCTGCCCGCCGTGGATCCCGCTTTTCAGCAGGACAGCCCACTCCTCTTTTGTGCGCACGCCAGAGGCAAATACCAGCGCCTGAGTCCCTTCGCATGCACTGAGTAAGCTTTGTACAAAGAGCTGATTTTCAACCCTTTTATCAATATCACGCACTAACCCCGGGTGAAGCTTAACTCTCTCCACCGGGAAAGTTTTCAGATAGGAGGTGCTGACCACCGTCAGTCCGGCTTGCGAAACGGCCAGACGACAGCCCAAACCCTGTAACAATCTGATCGCAGGACGCAGGCGGTCGGTATGTTGACAGAGATCCGCCTCAGCAAGTTCAATCAAAATTCGATTTCGTTGTGTTCTTTCGCACTGCAGCAAGGTATCGCGCAGCCAGCGAACAAATGAGCGCTGCAATAATGAATCAACCGTCAGGTGAAATGCTAACGTTTCATCCGGCCAACGGTTAAGTAACGGAATAATCTGACTTAACATGACCCGGTCAAAGCTTTGCGACAACCCGAACTGAACCACCAGCGGGATAAACTCCGCAGCCAGCAGTTCCTGCTCGCCGTCGAAGACACGCCGCTGCACCTCACGGTGATCCGGTTTGTTGTCCCGGGTGAAAGCGGGCTTCTGATAAAGACGCGGGCCGCCGCGCGCCAGCGTATTTTCCAGCAGGGTCCGCCAGCGCACGCTGCCGCGACCTTTTTCCGGCACATTTTTATCATAGATAAACCAGCTGTTACTGCCCTGAAACGCCGCATGTCGCGTCGCCTGCTCGGCCATGTCCATCACCTGATCCGGCGTCTGACCGAAACGGTAGGCGCTGATACCGATGTACATCAGCGCATCGCGGTCAATTAGCGACGAGGTCGGCAGGACGCCGAGCGCATTGACTAATTGTGAGGCCATCACTTCCGCTTCCTTTAAGGTGCGGTGTGGCAACAGCACGGCAAAATCACTGTGGAAATAACGTGCCAGCAGCGCATCAACATGGCGCATCACGAACGTCGATAACAAATTCACCATCGCCGAACGCAGTTCTTCGACCACTGCCTGACCGTGCGTTTCGCGCATGGTGTCGAAATCCGGCAAGCGCAGTAACATCAGCACACCGTGCGCACCCTTTTCTTCCAGCTGCGTCGCAAGCTGATTATCAAAGAACAAGCGGTTACTGAGGCCGGTTTGCGCGTCCTGCTGAGCATAAGCACGGATCAAGGTATCCACGCGGCTGCGCTGCTCACGTGCTTCATTCAGATCCCCCAGCAGACGATCTATTGCACTGCTGGCAGAATGCGGCCATTCGCCCACATGACCGGACAGCCCTTCCCGTTCACCGCGTAATATTCTGACCGCGCGGTCTTCCAGCTTTTCCACACCGTCCGTTTCCTGACGTAACCAGCGAAAACTGAGCAGCAGCATAGCGAGCATGACCAGAATGGCGATCCCAATCGTGAACGTAGAACGCAGGGAGCGGATGTAACTGCTGACAGGATCAACATAGGAAATGTGCAGCGACATGGCGTGGTTGTGCATCAGCGGGATAATGGCAGTGTCATATTCCGGCATCACGCTGTCCCACGAGCGGTGTACATCCGGACGCTCGTGGTATTCAAAAACGGTGGTGTTATCAAGTTTGACTTCGATATCCGTGACATCAAGCATACGCATAGCCTGAGGCATCCAGCGTTGGGCATCTGCGGGGGGATGCGTCAGTAATGCCTGATCATAAGTCGTGGCAAGTGCCTGAAGATGTTGTTCGGTATCTTGTTTGTTCAGATAGATAAAGCTGAAAGTGACGCCAAGCAACATCAGTAACATTGCCAGCGCAACTAACATCGTCATCAGTGCCGATAGTCTGGTAGTAAATCGCATCCCTGTGCCTTACTCGCTACGGTGAGGGGGAAACAAACCCTTTCTCTGAGCTTGCCACGAAAAAACGCCGCTACTATAAAACAGAAAAATGCGATGAAAGGAGAAATTTTCGAAAGAGTCATTCGCATACATTCATAGCATAGCAATACAAAAACCAATCAATTCGTAATTCTTATATAAATGGTAAACGCCTCCTCAATGCCTGCGGCAAAATGCGCTTTTTTAGCGTGATATCTCGCAAAGCGTCCGGTTTCACGCCATGCTTTGTTTATAACCATAAAAATGAATCACGAAAATGAGAATGCCGGAGAAGGCTATGTTCAAACCCCGCAAACTAACCGAAGCAGACGTCACACCCGAAAGTATTTTTTATGACCGGCGCAAAGTTTTACAGGCACTGGGGATCAGTGCCGCGGCACTCGCTGTTCCCCAAAATGCACGCGCAGATATCCTTTCCTGGTTCAAAGGCCATGACCGCCCTGCCGCGCCCGCCGGTAAACCGCTGGATTTCACCAAACCCGCTGCTTATCAAAATGACCTGACACTGACCCCCGAGGACAAAGTTTCCGGCTACAACAATTTCTATGAATTCGGGCTGGATAAAGCTGATCCGGCCGCCAACGCCGGGCAACTGGTTACCTCGCCGTGGAAATTAACAATAGAAGGCGAAGTTGCTAAACCGATGACGCTGGATATGGATGACATCATGAAGCGCTTCCCGCTTGAGCAACGTATTTACCGGATGCGTTGCGTCGAAGCCTGGTCGATGGTGGTGCCGTGGATCGGTTTTCAGCTGAGTGCGATTCTCAAACTTGCCGAACCGACCAGCAAAGCGCGTTATGTCGCGTTTACTACCTTATATGACCCGGAACATATGCCGGGGCAGAAAGACCGGTTTATCGGCGGTGGACTGAATTACCCGTACGTTGAAGGATTGCGTATAGATGAAGCGATGAACCCGCTGGCGATGATGACGGTCGGCGTTTATGGCAAAGCACTTCCGCCACAAAACGGCGCGCCTATCCGCCTGACCATTCCGTGGAAGTACGGTTTCAAAGGCATCAAATCCATCGTGAACATCAAATTTACTCAAGATGAGCCGCCGACAACCTGGAACCAGATTGCCTCCAACGAATACGGGTTTTACGCCAACGTGAACCCGCATGTGGATCACCCGCGCTGGTCGCAGGCAACGGAACGGTTTATCGGTTCCGGCGGCTTACTCGACGTGCAACGCCAGCCGACATTGCTGTTCAATGGTTATGCCGGGCAGGTAGCATCGATGTATCACGGTATGGATTTACGTAAGTTCTATTAAGGAAGAGGCGGTTCAGTTATGCGTCGTTTAAGCCCTGCCAATATTACCGGGTTGAAAGTGATCATCTATCTTTGCGCCATTTTGCCTTTTTTCTGGATTGTGCTTTCGATTAATCAGGGCGGGTTCAGCGCCGATCCCGCCAAAGATATTCAGCATTTTACCGGTAGGATGACTCTGAAATTTTTGCTGGTGACATTACTGGTCACGCCCGTCGCACGCTATGGCAAACAGCCATTACTGATCCGCACGCGCCGTTTGCTGGGGTTGTGGTGTTTTGCGTGGGGAACCTTGCATCTTCTCAGCTATTCATTCCTGGAGCTTGGGATCAACAATATCCGCCTGCTGGGAAGTGAACTGATATCGCGCCCGTATCTCACCCTCGGTATCATCTGCTGGATCCTGCTGCTGGCACTGGCCTGCACCTCCACCGTGTGGGCACAACGCAAAATGGGATCAACCTGGCAAAAGTTGCACAACTTCATTTATCTCATCGCCATACTTGCGCCGATCCACTACCTTTGGTCGGTAAAAGTGCTGTCGCCACAACCGGTGATTTACGCAATACTTGCCGTCATCTTGCTGGCATTCCGTTATAAAAAATTCCGCCAGTGGCTGCGATAAGCCGTGGAACTTTTGGCCCGGTTGCCCCTCATAATTTCGACAATTGCACCCACGTTGACCGGCCGAGGGTTGATTATCTTCGCTGATAAGACCAGTATTTAGCTGCGAATTGCCACGATATCATTATAATGCCCGACCTCATGCCGAAGAGACGGGCCGATTTGCCGCGAAATAGGTGACAAACCGGTGACATCAGGGTATTTTCTACAATCTTTGTCTAATTGCCGGAGATAGGCTCACAATGGCGCATAAGTTTGACATTTTGCTACTGAACGGTCCTAACCTGAATTTGTTAGGCACCCGTGAGCCTGAAACGTACGGACACACCACGCTCAACGATATTGTTAAGGGTTTGGAAGTGCAGGCTGCTGCTGCTGATGTAGCACTGAGCCATCTGCAATCCAATGCAGAACATGTCCTGATTGAACGTATTCATCAGGCACGCGGAAATGTCGATTTCATCCTGATCAATCCCGCGGCCTTTACCCATACCAGCGTGGCGCTGCGCGATGCATTACTGGGGGTGTCGATTCCGTTTATCGAGATCCATCTGTCGAATGTACATGCCCGCGAAGCGTTCCGGCACCATTCCTATCTTTCCGACATCGCAGTGGGCGTTATTTGCGGACTTGGCGCAGATGGCTACCACTTTGCATTACAGGCAGCGGTTAACCGCTTGTCAAAAACCCACTAATTTCTACGCAAAAAGAGTACGGAATCACACCCATGGATATTCGTAAAATTAAAAAACTGATCGAACTGGTTGAAGAATCAGGCATTTCTGAACTGGAAATTTCTGAAGGCGAAGAATCAGTACGTATCAGCCGTGCTGCACCTGCGCAGGCTTATCCTATGATGCAACAGGCTTACGCTATGCCTGTACAACAACAGCCAGGTCTGGCTGCTGCGGTTGCGCCAGCAGCTGCGCCTGCAGAAGCAGCTCCGGCTGCAATCAGTGGCCATATCGTTCGCTCACCGATGGTAGGCACCTTCTACCGTACGCCAAGCCCGGACGCTAAAGCCTTCATCGAAGTGGGTCAGAAAGTGAACGCCGGCGATACCCTGTGTATCGTTGAAGCGATGAAAATGATGAACCAAATCGAAGCAGACAAATCCGGTGTTGTTAAAGCAATTCTGGTAGAAAGCGGCCAACCGGTTGAATTCGACGAGCCGCTGGTCGTCATCGAATAACGAGGCGTACCATGGTAGATAAAATTGTTATCGCGAACCGCGGCGAGATTGCTCTGCGTATTTTGCGTGCCTGTAAAGAAATGGGCATCAAAACCGTTGCTGTGCACTCTACCGCTGACCGTGACCTGAAACACGTGCTGCTGGCAGACGAAACCGTCTGTATCGGTCCTGCACCTTCAGTAAAAAGCTATCTGAACATCCCTGCCATCATCGCTGCGGCGGAAATCACTGGCGCGGTGGCTATCCACCCGGGCTACGGTTTCCTGTCCGAGAATGCTGATTTTGCAGAGCAGGTTGAGCGTTCTGGTTTTATCTTCATCGGCCCGAAAGCTGAAACTATCCGCCTGATGGGTGACAAAGTTTCTGCGATCCAGGCGATGAAAGCGGCTGGCGTACCTTGTGTACCTGGCTCTGACGGCCCGCTGGGCGATGACATGGATCAAAACCGTGCCTTCGCAAAACGTATCGGCTATCCGGTCATCATCAAAGCTTCTGGCGGCGGCGGCGGTCGTGGTATGCGTGTTGTACGCGGCGACAAAGACCTCGAACAGTCCATCAACATGACCCGTGCGGAAGCTAAAGCAGCTTTCAACAACGACATGGTTTACATGGAAAAATACCTGGAAAATCCACGTCACGTGGAAATTCAGGTACTGGCTGATGGTCAGGGCAACGCCGTTTATCTGGCTGAACGTGACTGCTCCATGCAGCGTCGTCACCAGAAAGTCGTTGAAGAAGCGCCAGCACCGGGCATCACGGAAGATCTTCGTCGTTTCATCGGCGAACGTTGTGCCAAAGCCTGTGTGGATATTGGCTACCGTGGCGCAGGTACTTTCGAGTTCCTGTATGAAAACGGCGAGTTCTTCTTCATCGAAATGAACACCCGTATCCAGGTTGAGCATCCGGTTACCGAGATGATCACCGGTGTGGATTTGATCAAAGAGCAGCTGCGCATTGCGTCCGGCCAGCCACTGTCGATCAAACAAAGCGAAGTGAAAGTCAAAGGCCATGCGGTGGAATGCCGCATTAACGCGGAAGACCCTAACACCTTCCTGCCAAGCCCAGGCAAAATCACCCGTTTCCACGCACCTGGCGGCTTCGGTGTTCGTTGGGAATCGCACATTTACGCAGGCTACACAGTGCCTCCGTACTACGATTCCATGATCGGTAAACTGATCACTTACGGTGAAACCCGTGAAGTGGCCATTGCCCGCATGAAAAATGCGCTGGCAGAACTGATCATCGACGGCATCAAAACCAACATTGAACTGCAAATGCGCATTATGGACGACGAGAATTTCCAGCATGGTGGCACTAACATCCACTATCTTGAGAAAAAACTCGGTTTGCAGGAAAAATAAAAAAGACCGTACCGTTGCGTACTCTCTTATCAAGGCCGGATATTCCGGCCTTTTTTACGTTTTGAGGGGAGACAAGTAAATGGCGTTGGACAAACGTTTCTTACAAGCCAACCGTGAAGCCCGATGGGCTTTTGGGCTGACGATTGCTTATCTGCTGGCATGGAGTTTTGCCGCCTATATTCCTGACGATAAACAGGGCATCACCGGCCTGCCGCACTGGTTCGAAATGGCCTGTCTGCTGGTACCGCTGATATTCGTTCTTTTAAGCTGGCTGATGGTTCGCGTGATTTACCGCGATATTCCGCTGGAGGACAGTCATGCAGACTGAAGTCTTATTGCCACTGATTGCCTATTTGCTGCTGGTTTTCGGGTTGTCTGTTTATGCATATACCCGCCGCGAGCAGGGCAACTTCCTGACTGAATATTTCCTCGGCAACCGCTCCATGGGCGGCTTCGTGCTGGCCATGACCCTGACCGCCACCTACATCAGTGCCAGTTCCTTTATCGGCGGCCCCGGTGCCGCCTACAAATTTGGCCTTGGCTGGGTATTGCTGGCAATGATTCAGTTGCCTGCCGTCTGGCTTTCACTCGGCGTACTGGGTAAAAAATTCGCCATTCTGGCGCGCCGCTATAATGCGGTCACGCTGAACGACATGCTGTTTGCCCGCTACCAGAGCCGTCTGCTGGTCTGGCTGGCAAGCCTGAGTCTGCTGGTGGCATTTCTGGGCGCGATGACCGTTCAGTTCATCGGTGGTGCACGCCTGCTGGAAACAGCAGCCGGTATTCCTTACGACACCGGACTGCTGATTTTCGGCATCAGCATCGCGCTGTATACCGCGTTTGGCGGCTTTCGTGCCAGCGTGCTCAATGACGCCATGCAGGGACTGGTGATGCTGCTCGGCACCATTTTACTCCTGATCGCTGTCATTCACGCGGCGGGTGGCCTGCACAGTGCGGTGGATAAGCTCCAGCAAATCGACCCGAAACTGGTATCCGTGCATGGCGGGGATGACGTCCTTTCACTGCCGTTTATGGCTTCTTTCTGGGTTTTGGTGTGCTTTGGCGTGATTGGCCTGCCGCATACCGCCGTGCGCTGTATTTCCTACAAAGACAGCAAAGCGGTACACCGTGGCATTGTGCTCGGCACTATCGTGGTCGCCATTTTGATGCTTGGTATGCATCTGGCGGGTGCGCTGGGGCGTGCCATTTTACCTGATCTGAAAATTCCCGATCAGGTGATCCCGACGCTGATGATCACCGTGCTGCCGCCCTACGCCGCCGGGATTTTCCTCGCGGCACCGATGGCCGCCATTATGTCGACCATCAACGCGCAGCTTTTGCAATCATCTGCGACTATCGTTAAAGACTTGTACCTCGGTATTAAACCGGAACAACTGGCTAACGAGCGCAAGTTAAAACGCTTCTCAAGCTGGGCCACCTTTATACTGGGATTACTGGTCTTACTGGCCGCATGGCGTCCGCCGGAAATGATTATCTGGCTGAACCTGCTGGCGTTTGGCGGGCTGGAAGCGGTGTTCCTGTGGCCGCTGGTGCTCGGTTTGTACTGGGAGCGGGCGAACGCCACGGGCGCACTGAGCTCAATGATTGTTGGCGCGGTTTGTTATACCCTGCTCGCCAGTATTGACCTGCATATTGCCGGTCTGCATCCGATTGTGCCGTCGCTGTTGCTGAGCCTGCTGGCGTTTTATACCGGCAATAAGTTTGGTAAACAGCCACGCGAAAACGTACTCAAGCCGTCCTGATCGGGCGGCACTGATTTTACAGATTGTTAAGAAGAGAATGGCTATGCCTTGGATCCAACTGAAAATTAATACCACCGGTAACGACGCGGAAACGCTGAGCGACGCGCTTATCGAAAGTGGCGCCGTGTCCGTAACGTTCCAGGACACCCACGATAATCCGGTCTTCGAACCGCTGCCGGGCGAAACCCTGTTGTGGGGTGATACCGACGCCATCGGCCTGTACGATGCGGAAACCGACATGGACGAAGTGATCGCCATGCTGGAAAACGAACCTCTGCTGGGCAAAGGTTTCGTGCACAAAATCGAACAACTGGAAGACAAAGACTGGGAACGCGAATGGATGGATAACTTCCACCCGATGCGTTTTGGCGAACGTCTGTGGATTTGCCCGAGCTGGCGCGATGTGCCGGATCCGAATGCCGTGAACGTGATGCTGGATCCGGGACTGGCGTTTGGTACCGGCACCCACCCGACCACCGCGATGTGTCTGCAATGGCTCGACAGTCTGGATCTGACCGATAAAACCGTGATCGACTTCGGTTGCGGTTCCGGCATTCTGGCGATCGCCGCGCTGAAGCTGGGTGCAAAACACGTGGTTGGGATCGACATCGATCCGCAGGCGATTCAGGCCAGCCGCGATAACGCCGAACGTAACGGCGTATCAGAGCGTCTGTCGCTTTATCTGCCGAAAGACCAGCCTGATAACCTGTCAGCCGACGTGGTGGTCGCCAATATTCTCGCAGGCCCTCTGCGCGAACTGGCGCCACTGATCAGCGTGCTGCCGGTAGCAGGTGGCCATCTGGGGCTTTCCGGCGTACTGGCCAGCCAGGCGCAAAGCGTAGCGGATGCCTATAAAGACAAATTCGAACTGGATCCGGTGGCCGAGAAAGAAGAATGGTGCCGTATAACCGGTGTTAAAAAAGCCTGATGTCAGCCTCCCGCTTTTTCTGTTTGTTTGTGCAGAAAGAGCGGGTTTCCCCCCAAAATCCTTTTCCGGCCTTTTCCCGTATTTCTCCTGCCGCCTAAACCCCTTACACTTCGCAAGGTTTATTACTCAGCAAATGAAAGGGATAACTCTTGAAAGGAACAATATTGTCTGCCGCGCTGGCTGCACTTACGCTGTCAGTTTCTGCACAACCCGCCTTCGCAAACGAAGCGCCACATTGGTCATATGATGGCGACGCCGCCCCGCAAAACTGGTCAAAACTCAGCCCTGACTTCCATCTGTGCGAGCAGGGCAAAGCACAGTCGCCTATCGATATCAAAGAGGCGTTAGAGGTGCACCCTCGCCCGCTTAAACTCAGCTATCAGTTACCGCCGGTGAATGTCATTAATAACGGCCACAGCGTGCAGGTGAATGTTCAGCAGGGTGATTTTGCCACGCTGGACGGGGATAAATTCGTCCTCCAGCAATTCCACTTCCACTCTCCGAGCGAAAATACCCTCAACGGTAAATCTTTCCCGATGGAGGCGCATTTTGTTCATATGGATGCTGACGGTGAAATTGCGGTGATTGCCGTAATGTTTGAAACCGGCAAAGCTAATGCCGAGCTGGAAAAAATCTGGCAACAGATGCCGGAAAAAGCGGGCGAATCTGTCACGCTGAAAGAGAAAGTCAGTCTTGATGGCCTGCTGCCCACCGATCTGACGCATTATCGTTTCAGCGGATCGCTGACTACGCCACCTTGTACAGAAGGCGTTCGCTGGCTGGTCGTTAAACAACCTCAGACGCTGTCTGAGGCGCAGTTGAAGAAATTCCAGCATGCGATGCATCATGCGAACAATCGCCCGGTACAAGGACTGCATGGCCGCGTGGTAGTGGCAGAGTAATTCCGTACTGCAGATTAAGGTGCAGAATCTGTTTCTGCATCTATTTGTCTTGTTTGTTCACCTTTCTGAAAATGAGTCACTTTTTAACCAAAAGACGATCTGCATCACAGAATTTTGTGGTTGTTGCTGCTTAAAACGTCAGATCTCCCCTTAGAATCAACTGTTATAACCGGATGATTCAGAGAGTTATTAGGAATTTGCCCAAGCGCACAATTTGACCGAAGTCACATAACTCAATGTAAAACCACGATAAAAAAACAAATCGTCATGAACTTCAGCGCTGACAAGACATTTTCTTATCAAATTGCTCAAAGTTTGGCCTTTCATATCGCAGCGAAAATGCGTAATATACGCGCCCTTGCGGACATCAGTATGGTCATTCCTAGTTCATGCGCATCGGACACCACCAGCTTACAAATTGCCTGATTGCGGCCCCGATGGCCGGTATCACTGACCGACCATTTCGTGCCTTATGTCATGCGATGGGGGCTGGAATGGCAGTATCTGAAATGCTCTCCTCCAATCCGGAGGTGTGGCGGACGGATAAGTCACGTTTGCGCATGGTACATAACGATGAACCGGGGATCCGCGCCGTGCAAATTGCCGGTTGCGACCCCGAAGATATGGCGGCTGCTGCACGAATTAACGTGGAAAGCGGTGCGCAAATCATTGATATCAATATGGGCTGCCCGGCCAAGAAAGTGAACCGCAAACTGGCAGGTTCTGCATTGTTGCAGTATCCGGATTTGGTGAAACAAATCCTGACTGCCGTTGTTAAGGCGGTAGATGTGCCAGTCACGTTGAAAATTCGTACTGGTTGGGCACCGGAACACCGTAACTGTGTACAAATTGCCCAATTGGCTGAAGACTGTGGAATTCAGGCCCTGACTATTCATGGCCGAACCCGTGCCTGTCTCTTCAATGGAGAAGCAGAGTACGACAGTATTCGGACAGTTAAGCAGAGTGTTTCCATTCCGATTATCGCGAATGGCGACATAACTGACCCGCATAAAGCCAGAGCGGTGCTCGACTACACCGGAGCTGATGCTCTGATGATAGGACGTGCCGCTCAGGGGAGACCCTGGATCTTCCGGGAAATCCAGCATTATCTGGACACAGGGGAGCTGTTACCTCCACCTCCTATGGGTGAGGTTCAGCGCTTGTTAATAGGGCACGTACGGGAATTGCACGACTTTTACGGTCAAGGCAAGGGATTCCGTATCGCCCGTAAGCACGTTTCCTGGTATCTCCAGGAGCATGCCCCAAATGACCAGTTTCGGCGCTCCTTCAACGCCATAGAGGATGCCAGCGAACAGCTGGAGGCGTTGGAAGCATATTTCGAAAATCTTGCGTAACAAAAAAGAGCTGACAGAACTATGTTCGAACAACGCGTGAATTCTGACGTACTGACCGTTTCTACCGTTAATTCTCAGGATCAGGTAACCCAAAAACCCCTGCGTGACTCGGTAAAACAAGCACTTAAGGGCTATTTTGCTCAATTGAATGGTCAGGACGTGAATGACCTGTATGAGTTGGTATTGGCTGAAGTTGAACAGCCACTGTTAGACATGGTGATGCAGTATACCCGTGGCAACCAGACTCGTGCGGCCCTGATGATGGGTATCAACCGCGGTACGCTGCGTAAGAAATTGAAAAAATACGGCATGAACTGATACTAATCAGTCGATGTCTTAAAAAGGCGCTTTTCCGCAAGGGGAGCGCCTTTTTGTTTTCTGCTTTGCCCGTAAACCTTTACCCCAAAATCTGCGCAAAACCTAACCCAGATCAACCCAAATGAGAATAATTATCTCCTGCATTCAGCGATTAAGCACTACCTTAGACGGACAATAAAACGTCTCCGGGAGTCACTCTGATGAAGCAACTTTATCTTCGTTTTACCGCAGCACTGAACAAACCTGATCTGGCGATTTTGCTGTTACGGATCACCTATGGACTGCTGATTTTTCACGGCTGGCATAAGCTGCATGACGGTCTGGGCGGTATTCAGGGCATGCTGGCAGGCTATGGTATTCCGGCATTTGTCGCCTACGGCGTGATCATCGGCGAAGTGATCGCCCCGATTATGATGATGCTGGGGATTTTCACCCGACTCGCCGCGCTGTCTGCCGCAGCGACAATGATTGTTGCGTGGATGATGGTCGGTATCCATCACACCTTTGCACTCACCCCGGTCGGTGCCTGGGCGATTGAAGATATCGTCTATTACTTCATGGCCGCCGTCGTGATCGCGCTGTATGGCAGTGGACGGTACTCTGTGATGAGCAACCCGCTGTATCGCTGATATTCCCTTTCAGCATGTTTCGCCAGCGGAGCATGCTGAAATATCATGTGGTGGATATCGCGACGTCTGAATGCTAATGCCTTCTTTCCGTAGTGTTTTCATTTTATTGTCTAAACCCACACGTAAATAAACAGTAAAGAGTGCGTTTATCGGACAATTACCCTCTGCGGTTAGATCACACGACATGTTATACTCACGGCAAGAGTCGAATTCGCCCCGCTCAACGCCTACGGACAGCCCTTCAGCTTCGCGATCCCGCCTTTTAATTGTGTCTTGATAAAGTAAAAGTGAGTCAATATATGTGCTTTCGGAAACGTTTACACCCGCATGTTGTCCCACTCTTTAACAGACAATTCGTATCGCGACTGAGCTAACCCCTGACGCGTTACCCCGGTTTTTTATGCAGATGATTGGGCTTTTATGAATTCTCCTCGCTTTCGCGCATCATTTTTACATCCACGTTACTGGCTGACCTGGTTTGGCCTTGGCGTATTGTTCCTGCTGGTTCAGCTTCCTTATCCGGTGTTAAACCGTCTCGGCATCTGGCTGGGCCGGACGTCCATGCGTTTCCTGAAACGTCGTGTGTCGATAACGCGCCGTAACCTGCAATTGTGCTTCCCGGATCTCCCCGCTGATCAGGTCGAAGCGCGCATCATCAGCAACTTTGAATCCCTTGGCATGGGCCTGCTGGAAACCGGCATGGCCTGGTTCTGGTCGGATGCCCGTGTTAAACGCTGGTTTGACGTCAGCGGCCTGCACAACCTGAAAAAGGCGCAGGAAAACAAACAGGGCGTGCTGGTGATTGGCGTGCATTTTATGTCGCTGGAATTAGGCGGCCGCGCGATGGGCTTATGTCAGCCGATGATGGCGATGTATCGCCCGCACAATAATAAAGCGATGGAATTTGTGCAGACCTGGGGTCGTATGCGGTCTAACAAGGCGATGCTCGATCGCAAAGATTTACGCGGTATGGTTCACGCGCTTAAAAAAGGCGAAGCTGTCTGGTTTGCGCCGGATCAGGATTACGGCCCGCGTGGCAGCGTATTTGCGCCACTGTTTGCTGTCGATCAGGCCGCAACTACCAGCGGAACCTTTATGCTGGCGCGTCTGGCAAAACCTGCGCTGGTGACCGTTGTGCTGGTACGTAAAGCAGGCGGTACGGGTTATGAACTGGTTATCCAGCCCCAGTTGCAGGATTACCCGATCGACGATGAAATGGCGGCAGCAGCCTACATGAATCGCGTGATCGAAAAAGAAATTATGCGTGCGCCGGATCAGTATCTCTGGCTGCATCGCCGCTTTAAAACCCGCCCGGCGGGTGCGCCTTCGCTTTATCGATAAGCGCCAGAGGCCATAAAACAGTAGCCCGATGCCACCGCGTCGGGCTTTTTTCATTCATTGCATCCAATAAGAGATCTGTAATCTTTATGGCTAAAAAACCCGACGCGACACCTTCTATCTTTGACCATCTCAAAGATGATGACAGCTTTGACCTTTGGGGGCGCTCAGGCCTCAGTTCTGCGCTCAACCAAGCCAAACCTAAAACGCCGGACAATGACCAGATTGCGGCGGCGCGTAAACTGATCAACGGCAGTAAAGATCAGGCCAAATAAGTCACTCTATTTTCTCCGCTGCACTGATAATGTCCCCTGTTTTAAATCCCGTCATGCCAACATATCTCTCAGAACGCCTGGTCTGAGAGATTTACTCATCGTTTTGCCTCATTTTTTTTCCAAATATGAATGCACATTTCACTTCGCTGCAAACAGCGCGATCTGCACTCCAATATTGAAATATTCCGCACTCATTTAACGCAGCCACATTGACCGCGCACTGAAACGGGGCAATAAATTTTATACGCCTCGTCAATGTTACTGTGCAATTCCTCTACATGACTTGATTGATGGGGCGTTTTTCATGTTGGCACTCCCTTTGCAAAGACAGGTGCAGAGGGCGTTGCCCCATAAACAGACAGGGTGCTCCGGCACTTACACAATAATAATTTCAGTTTTGTCTCACAGGACGCTTTATGAAAAAAATATTGCTCTCAACACTGATTGCCGCAGCAAGCTTCGTGACACTGGCTGGTCAGGCTCATGCAGGTACCACTCTGGATGCCGTTAAAAAGAAAGGATTTGTTCAATGCGGTATCAGCGACGGCCTGCCAGGCTTCTCTTACGCTGACTCCAAAGGCAAATTCACCGGTATCGACGTTGACGTCTGCCGTGCGGTGGCTGCTGCCGTGTTTGGTGATGCTGAGAAAGTGAAATATACCCCGCTGACTGCCAAAGAGCGTTTCACCGCGCTGCAGTCTGGCGAAGTGGACATCCTGTCACGTAACACGACCTGGACCTCTTCCCGCGATGCGGGCATGGGCATGATTTTCGCCGGCGTAAACTACTACGACGGTATCGGCTTCCTGACTCACCAGAAAGCGGGCCTGAAAAGCGCGAAAGAACTCGATGGCGCAACGGTCTGTCTGCAGGCCGGTACAGATACCGAGCTGAACGTGGCTGACTACTTCAAAGCCAACAAAATGACTTACACCCCGGTCACCTTCGACCGCTCGGACGAAAGTGCGAAAGCGCTGGACTCAGGTCGTTGTGACACCCTGGCCTCTGACCAGTCTCAGTTGTACGCACTGCGTATCAAACTCGGCAAACCAGACGAATTCATCGTTCTGCCGGAAGTGATTTCTAAAGAACCTCTGGGTCCGGTAGTTCGTCGTGGTGACGAAGACTGGCTGGCGATCGTCCGCTGGTCACTGTTCGCGATGCTGAACGCTGAAGAAATGGGCGTAACCTCTCAGAACGTGGATAAGCTGGCGGCTAACCCGACGACACCTGATATGAGCAACCTGCTGGGCAAAACCGGGACTTACGGTGCTGACCTGAAAGTGCCTAATGACTGGGTAGTAAAAATCGTTAAACAGGTCGGCAACTACGGCGAAAGCTTTGAACGCAATGTCGGTCAGGGCAGCGAGCTGAAAATCAAACGTGGCCAGAACGCATTGTGGAATAAAGGCGGGATCCAATACGCGCCTCCAGTTCGCTAAATATCCTTTCTTCATGAAGTTGAAAAGTGTTTAAGGATGTTGATGCACCGGTCGTTCCCCGGTGCATCACTTCCCGGTGAAAGATTGCTAAAGGCCATTCACTATGTCGCAACGCCCAACCGAAAAAGGTTCGTTATCGCTGACCAACCCAGCCGTACGAGCCTGGATTTACCAAATTTTCGCGGTGGTGTTGCTGGTAGCCTGTTTGGGTTACCTGCTCCACAACACCATTACCAATCTGACTACACGAGGGATCACCTCGGGATTTGCGTTTCTTGAAAAAGGTGCCGGTTTCGGCATTGTTCAGCATCTTATTGATTACCAGGAAGGTGACACCTACGCCCGCGTATTTGTTATCGGTCTGCTGAATACGCTGCTGGTTTCCGCGCTGTGTATCGTTTTTGCCTCGATTCTCGGGTTCATTATCGGCTTAGGACGCCTTTCCGATAACTGGCTGATTCGCAAAGTCTCGACGGTATATATCGAGACGTTCCGTAACATTCCCCCGCTGCTGCAAATCTTCTTCTGGTATTTCGCCGTACTGCGTAACCTGCCGGGACCGCGTCAGAGTCTGAATGCTTTTGACCTGGCTTTCGTCAGTAACCGTGGCCTGTATCTGCCATCACCGGAACTGGCACCGGGTAGTCTGGCGGGCTTTATCGCCGTGCTGCTGGCGATTTTTGGCATCATCGCGCTGCAACGCTACAACCATTTCCGCCAGATTCACACCGGCCGGATCTGGCATATCTGGCCGTGGGCGATTGTGATGCTGGTTGTCTTTCCGGCGCTGGCGCACCTGATTTTCGGGCCTGCGCTGCACTGGGACGTGCCTGCGCTACGCGGGTTCAACTTCCGTGGCGGCATGGTGCTGATCCCGGAACTGGCGGCGTTAACGCTGGCATTATCGGTCTATACCTCAACGTTTATCGCCGAAGTGATCCGATCCGGCATTCAGTCTGTCTCACACGGTCAGCATGAAGCCGCCCGTTCGTTAGGATTGCCGAATCCTGTCACGTTGCGTCAGGTGATTTTGCCGCAGGCCATGCGGGTGATCATTCCACCGCTGACCAGCCAGTATCTCAATATCGTGAAAAACTCCTCTCTGGCGGCTGCAATTGGCTATCCGGATATGGTGTCGCTGTTCGCCGGTACCGTGCTCAATCAGACCGGTCAGGCAATTGAAACCATTGCTATTACGATGTCGGTGTACCTGATCATCAGCCTGGCAATTTCCTTCCTGATGAACATTTACAACCGGCGTATCGCGCTGGTCGAGCGTTAAGGGAATCCCATGACAATGACAACACTTCCTCCGGGAGTCAGAGCCGTGAAACCCGGAACGCCACTCGGAACGGCCGTGCTCTGGGCGCGTAAAAATTTGTTCTCCAGTTGGTTTAACAGCCTGCTGACGCTGTTCTGTTTATGGCTGATGTGGCTGCTGATCCCTCCGCTGTTGAACTGGGTGATTTTCCAGGCCAACTGGGTTGGCACGGCGCGCACTGACTGCACCAAAGCTGGCGCGTGCTGGGTGTTTATCCACGCACGTTTCGGCCAGTTCATGTACGGGCTGTATCCGTTCGATCAACGCTGGCGCATCAACGTCACACTGATCGTCGGTCTGCTGACCCTTGCACCGATCTTCTTTAAAGCCATGCCACGCCGCGGACGTTATATCGCCTGCTGGATGGTGCTCTTCCCGATTTTCACCTGGATCATGCTGTACGGCGGTTTCCTGGGGTTGAGTCGCGTCGAAACCCGTCAGTGGGGTGGCCTGACACTGACGCTGATCATTGCCGCTGTCGGCATTGCCGGTGCGTTACCGCTGGGCATTATGCTGGCGCTGGCACGGCGTTCAAGCCTGCCTGTCGTGCGTATTCTGTCGGTGATTTTCATCGAGTTCTGGCGCGGCGTGCCGCTTATCACCGTGCTGTTCATGTCCTCGGTGATGCTGCCGCTGTTTATGACCGAAGGGACGAGTATCGACAAACTGGTGCGTGCGCTGGTGGGTGTGGTGCTGTTCCAGTCGGCGTATGTCGCGGAAGTGGTGCGCGGCGGGTTACAGGCGCTGCCGAAAGGCCAGACGGAGGCCGCCGAATCACTGGCGCTCGGCTACTGGAAAACGCAAGGCTTAGTCATTCTGCCGCAGGCACTGAAAATGGTGATACCGGGTCTGGTCAACACTATTATCGCGCTGTTTAAGGACACCAGTCTGGTGATCATCATCGGCCTGTTTGATTTGTTCAGCAGCGTCCAGCAAGCCACCGTCGACCCTGAATGGCTGGGCATGTCAACCGAAGGCTACGTCTTCGCCGCCGCCGTCTACTGGATTTTCTGTTTTAGCATGTCGCGTTATAGCCAGCATTTGGAAAGACGCTTTCACACCGGACGTTCCGCACACTGAGGTAAACCATGAGCGACCATCAAGTCACTGAAAACCAAAATATGATGATCACGCTGGAAAACGTGAATAAGTGGTACGGACAGTTCCACGTATTGAAAGACATCAACCTGAGCGTGAAACCGCGTGAACGTATCGTGTTGTGCGGCCCTTCCGGCTCGGGGAAATCAACGACCATCCGTTGCATTAACCATCTGGAAGAGCACCAGCAAGGGCGCATCGTGGTGGACGGAACCGAACTGAACGACGACTTGCGCAATATCGAACGCGTGCGCACCGAAGTCGGCATGGTGTTCCAGCATTTCAACCTGTTCCCGCATCTGACCGTGTTGCAAAACTGCACCCTGGCACCCTGCTGGGTGCGTAAGATGCCAAAGAAAGAAGCCGAAGAACTGGCGATGCATTACCTGAAACGTGTCCGTATCGCCGAGCATGCGCATAAATTCCCCGGCCAGCTTTCCGGTGGTCAGCAACAGCGTGTGGCGATCGCCCGTTCGCTGTGTATGAAGCCCAAAATTATGCTGTTTGATGAACCGACTTCTGCGCTCGATCCGGAAATGGTGAAAGAGGTGCTGGACACCATGATCACGCTGGCGGAAGAAGGCATGACCATGTTGTGTGTAACGCATGAAATGGGCTTTGCAAGAACGGTCGCCGACCGGGTGATCTTCATGGATCGCGGGGAGATCGTGGAACAGGCCCCGCCGCTGGAGTTCTTTGCCAATCCGAAGTCAGCGAGGACGCGGGAGTTCTTGTCACAGGTGATTCACTGAGCTGAGGCCGCAGCTTGACCGGCATCTGACGGAATGGTGAAAATTTCGGTTTCTCATTAGCGGTGATCACTTATCGCGCTGCGCCGAAACCGCCCAAAAGAGGATGGTGAGGTTGTGAAGTTAACGTTGAGGCCGGTTCTAAAATACCGCCGGAGGAGAGGTGGAAAACCGCGCGTCTTTTTGCGCGGGTTGTAACCCGAACGGAGGGCACCGCGCAGCGGCGGAATTTTGCGGCTATCGCTGCGGCACCTGAAACATAGCCAGCGAGCGAAGCGTGCAGTAAAAGAGCCCGGGATTCTTAAGGGCGGCGGCGATAAGCCGCCCTTAAGGCCAGTTTGGGTGGCAACCCAAGGTCTTGACCCTAATGTTTCAGATCTTTTTCAAAAGATCATCACCACATCAGCACCCCGATCACCGGCGCAATCACCACAGTGACAACCCCTGCCAGCATCATCACCAGACTCGATACCACGCCTTCTTCCGCACCCAGTTCATAAGCTCTCGCCGTACCCGCTCCGTGCGACGCCGCACCGAAACCGGCACCTTTTGCGAGGCCGCTTTTTACCGCCAGACGCAGAAACAGCATATCCCCGACCGCCATGCCGAATACGCCGGTAATCACCACAAACAACGCGACCAGATCAGGCTGGCCACCCATTTGTTTCGCGGCTGCCAGCGCAAACGGCGTAGTGATAGAGCGTACCGCCAGACTACGCTGGATTTCTTCGGGCAGGGTCAGCATGCGCGCCAGCCAGACGGAACTGCCGACGGCAACGACTATCGCCGTCAGCACGCCCGCACTCAGCGACATCCAGTGACGGCGGATCACCGCCATATTCTCGTAAACCGGCACCGCAAACGCGATGGTTGACGGCCCGAGCAGCCATAACAACCAGTGCGTCTCACCGAGGTAATCCTGATACGACGTGTGCGTCACCACCAGCAAAATCACCAGTACAATCGGCGTGAACACCAGTGGCATCAGCAGCAGTGTGCGCTTCTGGCGGTACAGTTTTTTGTTGCCGTAATACAACCCGAGGGTGACCACAAAACACAACATGCTGATCAGTAAATCAGTCACGGCTCGCCTTCCTTGCCGCCAGACGCTGCTCCAGACGATACACTTTATCGACAACCACGGCGGTCGCCCCGAGCGTCAGCATCGTGCTGATCCCAATCACCAGAAAGATTTTCCAGCCTTCGATCATCAGCAACTGGGCGTAATTCACCACAGCCACCACGGCTGGTACGAAGAACAGCAGCATTTCCGCCAGCAACCAGCGGGAACCGGCTTTCACCCATTTCACAGGCAAAATACGCAACATAATCAGCAGTAAAAGCATCAGCATCCCGACAATATTGGCGGGTAACGGCAGATGTAACGCAGTGACCAGACGATCAGCGATAACGAATAACACCGCGTACAACACCACCTGAACAGGGATCTGACAACGGATCAGCAGGGACGGCGCTTTAGTGCGCAACGCCAACAACATGGGGACGACCTCGAAAGAGGGAAAAGTGTGAAAATGAAGTATACGCTGGCAGGAAACCGGTAAAGAAATGAATTAAAATCATAAAAATGATTCCAGTTTGGAATACTTTGTAACTCGCCGATCTGACCGGGGAAACATCAGCCCATGGACGTCCGTACCTTACGCTATTTTGTCGAAGTGGTTCGCCAGCAGAGCTTTACCCGCGCGGCGGAAAAGTTGTTCGTCACCCAGCCAACGATCAGCAAAATGCTGCGTCATCTGGAAGAAGAACTGGAATGCACGCTGATTGTCCGCGAAGGACGGCGTTTACACCTGACCGACAGCGGTCAGGCGTTGTATCAGCGTGGCCTGAATATCCTTGAGGAATTCCGCCAGCTTGAAGCGGAACTGGAAGACATTAACTCGCTGAAATCCGGTCATCTGCGGCTGGGTATTCCGCCGATGGTCGGGACGCAAATCGCGCCACTTATCGGCAGCTTCCGCCAGCAATATCCCGGCATTGAACTGATTATTTCCGAGTTTGGCGGGCTGACCGTGCAACAGGCTGTGATTTCCGGCGAGCTGGATCTGGCGCTGACTGCCCTGCCCGCTGACGCCGTGCCTTCTATCGCCTCACTGCTGCTGTTCAGTCATCCGCTGTGCGTTGTGGTGCCGCGCACGCCGCACTGGCTGAACCGCACGCGCATCGGGTTCAGTGATCTGGCTGAAGAAAGCATCCTGATTTATAACGAAGATTTTGCCCTGTACCGCCAGCTGATGGATGCCTTTACCTCACACGGCTTTACGCCAAAAATTGCGGCGCGCAGCGGGCAGTGGGATTTCCTGGCGGCGATGGTACAAACCGGTATGGGTGTGGCAATTTTGCCGGAACCTGTCTGTCAGCGGCTGGATAAGAATGCGCTGATGTGGCTGCCACTGGATCCGCTGATGCCGTGGCAGCTCGGGCTGATCTGGCATCAGGGCAGCTATCTCTCGCACAGTGCACAGGCGTGGATCACGTTGTGCCGCGACTACTGGAAATAGCCAATAAAAAACCGCGTGAACCTGGCAGCGCACGCGGTTTTTTCATTTCTGACAGAAACTACACTTCTTTTTCGACAAGCAGCGCTTCAAGTAAATCGAGGTCATGCAGCAGTTTTTGCAGCGTCTCGTTACTGATTTTCTGCGTGGCACGCAGGTGATACAGCTCACCACGTTCAGCGCGCAGCGCAGTCAGACGGAAGCGACGCTCGAGATTTTCCAGCTTCAGCGCGGTTTCCATATCATCGCGGTTGGCCGTGCGTCGCCGTAACGTCCCGATAACCCGCGAACTGATTTCCTTCAGCGTCTGTTCATCAATATTTTCTTCGGTATCCGCCGCCAGACGCTCTTCCATCTTATGCAGGCTTTCAATCGCCACTTCCGCCGCGACCGATTTCGCCATGCGCTCTTCTTCGCGATAAGCGGTACCATCCGCCACTACCACGCCTTTGAGCAGGAACGGCAAGGCAATCACACCGGCAATCAGCGAGAACAGAATGACGCCGGTCGCCAGGAACACCAGCTGATAACGCGACGGAAACGCCGCACCATCGGCGAGGAATAACGGAATCGACAACACACCGGCCAGCGTAATGGCTCCGCGCACACCGGCAAAAGACGCCACCCACAGTTCACGCGTACTGTAGCTGCCAAACAGCAGCGGTTTCTTTTTCAGGAAACGGTTGCTGAAATTCTTCATCACCCACAGCCAGACGAAACGCAGGATCAGCAGCGCAAAGTAGATAATCCCGACATCGGCAAACAGGTGCCACGTCACGATAGACGGGTCGTGTGTCGCCTGATCAATTGAGTTCTCAAGGATGCCCGGCAATTGCAGGCCCAGCATGATGAACACCATGCCGTTGAACACGAACTCAAGCATCGCCCAGACGCTGTTCGCACGCAGACGCATCGCCAGCGGTGCATTACGAATAATGCCGGACTGGCTGATGGTCATCCCTGCAGCCACAGCGGCCAGAATGCCCGACACACCGATATGTTCGGCAATCAGATAAGACGCGAACGGCAACAGCAGCAGGAACACGATTTGTGTCGCCGGATCATCACCGCTCCAGCGGCTCATAATGCGCAGCGATTTACTGTACAACCACGTCACCGCCACACCGGCCATCAGACCGCCAATCGCGACTTTCAGGAACTCTACACTGGCACCACCGACGGTAAAGATCATCGTGCCCATCGCCACGGCGATAGCGAATTTCAGTGACACCAGACCGGACGCGTCATTCATCAGCGCTTCACCTTCCAGCACGCTCATGATCGACTTAGGAATACGGCCCTTACCGACAATGCCGCCCAGTGCCACGGCATCGGTCGGCGACAGCACCGCAGCCAGCGCGAACGCGGCCACCAGCGGAATATCCGGCACCATCATATAAATCAGATAACCGATACCGACGACGGTGAGCAGCACCAGCACCAGCGCCAGCCCGAGAATTTCGCGCCCGTGGTGGAGGAATTCACGGGTCGGGGTTTTCCAGCCATCGGCGAACAGCAACGGCGGGATAAAGAGGACGAGAAACAGTTCCGGATCGAAGTCCACGTGCAGGCCAAAATTGGGCCACGCCAGCAAAGCACCGACGGCAATCTGCATTAATGGAAGAGGAACCTGAAACGGCAACATTCTGGTGACGACACCGGAGAGCGACACCACCAGAATCAAAATCAGAATGGTAAAGAAGATTTCCATGCTTTCCTTAGACTCTTATTTTTATGAATTTCAGCCAGACGCAGGTGAGTGAGTCCGGAGCGAACTAAGGAATAGTAGATCAAAAGGGGATGTGATTTAAATCAGTGCGTGCGGTTACATCAGAGAGGGTTTGCTCCTCCCCCTGCGAAGGGGGAGGACGGGAGGGAGTTTTAATGACAAAACTCATGCCAAAGCACACTTCAACCTACTGATTCGTCATTAATACCCCACCCCTGTATCTTATACACAACTCCGAACACAAGAGACCGACTACAATCTCATAAGCCTTCATATCCTAGAAAAAAA
>NZ_JABAED010000033.1:0-46001 GCF_023701875.1 Rahnella sp. CG8 | reverse complement strand
AGACGCCGTATAGATTTAAGCAAGCCCATCATAAATCAAAATCAACGTTGCAAAAAAGGGGGTGACCATAGATTTTTTATGACTGAAAATCCGCGCGGGCAGGCTGTGCTCAGGATTTTTTCCAGACATTGCCTTCACGTACAAAACCGCAGGCCAGCATAAATGCATCCAGCACGGGTTCCGGATCCGCTTTCATCGTCCAGCTTTCCACCTGCGGCAGTTGCGCCTGCACATCTTCCATCAGATACAATCCGACACCGCGACGGCGCGTGACTTCGCGCACCAGCAAATCACTCAGTTCAGCCTGATTACCGTCGAGCCTGATTTTCACTGCGCCCAGAATGCGTTCATTAAACACC
This sequence comes from Rahnella sp. CG8, assembly GCF_023701875.1. Lineage (NCBI taxonomy): Bacteria > Pseudomonadati > Pseudomonadota > Gammaproteobacteria > Enterobacterales > Yersiniaceae > Rahnella > Rahnella sp. CG8. The sequence goes on along the minus strand of NZ_JABAED010000033.1, from coordinate 45,642 downwards.
GCAGCGAACAGCGCGCGGTTATTTTGCAGGCTGGCTTGCCAGTCACTTTCAGTTTGCTCCGGCCAGATTTTTGCCAGGTCGATCAGGTCCTGCACGCTGAGCGACGTCAGTTTTTGGATAGTTAATTTCATGATGCGCAAGGTCAGAAAAAGGGAGCGTCAGTGTAGCGGAATCCACTAGAAATCGGGCGTAACTTTTTTTGTACAGTAACAGGTCGAAAAGTTTTTTAGTGATCTCTGCATAAGCGATAAATGTTGGCTTTAATCAATAAAGCCAGTGTTAACGACTGATTGTTTAAATCTACACCGCCTTTTCAGCCAAATAAAATTCTGTTTACACCTCATATTTCTGATTGTGCTATTTGATTTGCAGAAGAAAATTCCTGTTTAATGATATGAATTATAAAGTCTTATTCGAAAATAAGACGAAATAAGCCGGTAACTCGTTATTACTTATACTAAATTTCCTAAGTGATGATGTTTTGAACAGGCAACAAAGAGCAAACCACAACACACACATGAACGGGGTAATCGGATGAAAGTAACAAAGGGTAAGATCTGGCTGGCAGGGTGTATTGCAATAGCAATGAGTCAGGCGGCGTTCGCAAAAGACATCAAAGTCGCCATTGTCGGTGCTATGTCAGGTCCGGTCGCCCAGTACGGTGACATGGAGTTTACGGGGGCAAAACAAGCGATCGCTGATATCAATGCCAAAGGCGGCGTGAAGGGCGACAAACTGGTTGGCGTGGAATATGACGATGCCTGTGATCCGAAACAAGCCGTTGCGGTTGCCAACAAAGTGATCAACGACGGTATTCGTTACGTGATCGGTCACCTGTGTTCTTCTTCCACTCAGCCCGCTTCCGACATCTATGAAGATGAAGGCGTGCTGATGATCACCCCGGCGGCGACTAACGCTGACCTGACCACCCGTGGTTATAAAATGGTGATGCGCACTACTGGCCTGGATTCTGATCAAGGCCCGACCGCAGCGAAATACATCCTCGACACTATCAAACCAAAACGTATCGCCGTGGTGCATGATAAACAGCAATACGGTGAAGGCCTGGCCCGTTCTGTACAGGATGCGCTGAAAAAAGGCGGCGGCAACGTTGTCCTGTTTGAAGGCGTGACCGCAGGCGACAAAGACTTCTCCACACTGGTGGCGCGTCTGAAGAAAGAAAACGTCGATTTCGTTTATTTCGGCGGCTATTACCCGGAAATGGGGCAGATCCTGCGTCAGTCAAAACAAGCCGGTCTGGCAGCTAAATTCATGGGCCCGGAAGGTGTGGGCAACTCCTCACTGTCTAACATTGCCGGTGATGCTTCTGAAGGCATGCTGGTGACCCTGCCAAAACGTTATGATCAGGTACCGGCTAACCAGCCAATTGTGGATGCCCTGAAAGCCAAGAAACTGGATCCAACCGGTCCGTTCGTCTGGACGACTTACGCCGCATTGCAGGCGCTGACTACCGGTATGGAACGCAGCGGCAGCATGGAACCGGCAGATATCGCCAAAAACCTGAAATCAGCGCCAGTGGATACCGTGATGGGCCCGCTGAGCTGGGATGCAAAAGGTGACCTGAAAGGATTCGAATTCGGTATTTTCGAGTGGCATAAAGACGGCACGTCTACCCCAATCAAATAAAACCGCACCAAAGTGGTTCTCCGCTCCCTCCCCTGCGAAGGGGAGGGCTGGGGTGGGGTAGTAATGGCAACGGCGTTGTTTGCAAAACCCCCTCCCAACCTCCCCCTTCGCAGGGGGAGGAGTAGCACAAGTTATCAAACCCTTGATTAATAAGGATAGGGTATGTCAGAGCAGTTCCTCTATTTCATTCAGCAGATGTTCAACGGTGTCACGTTGGGCAGTACTTATGCGCTGATCGCCATTGGTTACACCATGGTTTACGGCATTATCGGCATGATCAACTTCGCCCACGGCGAGGTGTATATGATCGGCAGTTATGTCTCCTTTATTGTTATCGCCGCCCTGATGATGATGGGTATCGACGCCAGCTGGTTGCTGATCGGTGCCGGTTTTATCGCCGCGATTGTAATTTCCAGTGCCTATGGCTGGAGTATTGAACGCGTGGCGTATAAGCCGGTGCGTAACTCCAAGCGGTTGATTGCACTGATTTCTGCCATCGGGATGTCAATTTTTCTGCAAAACTACGTCAGCCTCACGCAGGGCTCACGCGATCTCGCCTTACCGAGTCTGGTGACCGGCCAGTGGAAACTGGGTGAAACCAACGGCTTTGCGGCGACCATCAGCACCATGCAGCTGATTATCTGGGTCGTCACGTTTGTCGCGATGCTGGCGCTGACGCTGTTCATCCGTTATTCGCGTATGGGTCGCGCCTGTCGTGCCTGCGCCGAAGACCTCAAAATGGCCAGCCTGCTGGGGATCAGCACTGACCGCGTGATTTCGCTAACCTTCGTCATTGGCGCGTTAATGGCGGCCGTAGCGGGCGTTCTGCTCGGTCAGTTCTACGGCGTAATCAATCCGTATATCGGCTTCATGGCCGGTATGAAAGCTTTCACCGCCGCGGTTCTTGGTGGGATCGGCAGTATTCCGGGGGCGATGATCGGCGGCCTGATTCTGGGCGTGGCTGAAGCGCTGACCTCAGCGTATCTGAGCACCGAATACAAAGACGTGGTTTCCTTTGCACTGCTGATCGTCGTGTTGCTGGTGCTGCCGACCGGTATTCTGGGTCGTCCGGAGGTTGAGAAAGTATGAAGCGCCTGAATCTGTTAAATGCGCTGGTCTCCGCTTTCGTCCTGCTGGTGCTGGCCGCATTCATCATGGGATTGCAGCTGAGCCTCGACGGCACAAAACTGGTGGTCAACGGCGCCGGTGAAGTGCGCTGGACGTGGATTGCCATCGGCTGCGCCATCGTGTTCGTATTCCAGCTATTCCGCCCGATGGTCAGCAGCGGCCTGAAAAAGGTCTCGGGTCCGGGCTGGGTTTTGCCGAGCTTTGATGGCTCGACGCCGAAACAAAAACTGCTGGCGCTGGTGCTGATTATCGCCGCTATCGCCTGGCCGTTTATCGTCTCGCGCGGCACGGTGGATATCGCCACGCTGACGCTCATCTACATAATGCTCGGCCTCGGTCTGAACGTGGTGGTCGGATTGTCCGGCCTGCTGGTGCTGGGTTACGGCGGCTTTTATGCCATCGGCGCTTACACCTACGCGCTGCTCAATCACTATTACGGCATCGGATTCTGGGAAGCCTTACCGCTGGCCGGTCTGGTATCGGCGGCGTTTGGTTTCCTGCTTGGCTTCCCGGTTCTGCGGCTGCGCGGTGACTATCTGGCGATTGTGACGCTGGGCTTTGGGGAAATCGTCCGCATCCTGCTGCTCAATAATACCGAACTGACCGGCGGACCGAACGGCATCAGCCAGATCCCGAAACCCACGCTGTTCGGGCTGGAATTCAGCCGGACACCGCGCGACGGCGGCTGGGATACCTTCAGCAACTTCTTTAATGTTACGTATGATCCCAGCGACCGCATTATTTTCCTGTACATGGTGGCGCTGTTGCTGGTGATCGCCACATTGTTCATCATCAACCGTTTGCTGCGTATGCCGCTCGGCCGTGCATGGGAAGCCTTGCGTGAAGATGAAATTGCCTGCCGTTCACTGGGCCTGAACCCGACCCGCATCAAACTGACCGCGTTCACCATCAGCGCTGCGTTTGCCGGTTTTGCCGGTACGCTGTTTGCGGCGCGTCAGGGCTTTGTCAGCCCGGAATCCTTCACCTTTGCGGAATCCGCCTTCGTGCTGGCTATCGTCGTGCTCGGCGGGATGGGCTCGCAGTTTGCAGTCATTCTGGCGGCTATTTTGCTGGTGGTTTCCCGCGAACTGATGCGTGATCTCAACGAGTACAGCATGTTGCTGCTCGGCGCATTAATGGTGCTGATGATGATCTGGCGTCCGCAGGGCTTACTGCCGATGAAGCGCCCGCAACTGAAACTGAAGCTGTCTAAGCAACAAATCGCAGATCAGGGGGAAAAGGCATGAGTACGCAACCTCTGTTAGCGGTTGAAGGGTTGATGATGCGTTTTGGCGGCCTGCTGGCGGTCAACAATGTGGCGCTGAACCTCAATCAGGGCGAAATTGTTTCGCTGATCGGCCCGAACGGTGCCGGTAAAACCACGGTATTTAACTGCCTGACCGGTTTCTACAAACCGAGCGGCGGCACCATTAAACTGCGTGATCAGCATCTGGAAGGTTTACCGGGGCAGAAAATTGCCCGCATGGGCGTGGTACGTACTTTCCAGCACGTGCGTCTGTTCCGTGAAATGACGGTGATCGAAAACCTGCTGGTCGCGCAGCATCAGCACCTGAAAAGCGGCGTGCTGGCTGGGCTGTTCAAAACGCCGGGCTTCCGTCGCGCTGAAGCCGATGCTTTGGATCGCGCTGCTGACTGGCTGGAACGTGTCGGATTGCTCGAGCTGGCAAACCGTCAGGCGGGTAATCTGGCTTACGGCCAGCAACGCCGTCTGGAAATTGTCCGCTGCATGGTGACGCGTCCTGAAATCCTGATGCTCGACGAACCGGCTGCCGGTCTTAACCCGCGTGAAACCGAAGAGCTGAACCAGCTGATTGCCGAATTGCGTAACCAGCACAACGTGTCTGTTCTGCTGATTGAGCACGACATGAAACTCGTAATGGGTATTTCCGACCGCATCTACGTAGTGAATCAGGGCACGCCGCTGGCACAAGGCACACCGGCTGAAATTCGTAATAATCCTGACGTGATCCGCGCCTATTTAGGCGAAGGTTAATGGGCGAAGGCTAAGGGACAGAACAAGATGTTGTCATTTAATCAGGTATCCGCCCATTACGGCAAAATTCAGGCGCTGCATGAAGTCAGCCTGAGTATTAATAAAGGGGAAATCGTCACGCTGATCGGCGCGAACGGCGCGGGTAAAACCACACTACTTGGCAGTTTATGTGGCGAACCACGTGCGACGAATGGCTCGATTATTTTCGAAGGAAAAGACATCACGCAGTGGCAGACCGCCAAAATCATGCGTGGCGATATCGCGATTGTGCCGGAAGGCCGCCGCGTGTTCTCACGCATGACGGTGGAAGAGAATCTGGCGATGGGCGGTTTCTTTGCCACACGCGATCAGTATCAGGAACGGCTGGAGCGCGTGTTTACGTTGTTCCCGCGCCTGAAAGAGCGTCGTGTGCAGCGGTCAGGCACCATGTCCGGCGGTGAGCAACAGATGCTGGCGATTGGCCGTGCGCTGATGAGCCAGCCACGTTTGCTGCTGCTCGATGAGCCGTCGCTGGGGCTGGCGCCCATCATCATCCAGCAGATTTTCGATACTATCCAGCAATTGCGCGAAGAAGGAATGACCATCTTCCTGGTCGAGCAAAACGCCAATCAGGCGCTGAAACTCGCTGATCGTGGTTACGTTCTGGAGAATGGTCATGTGGTGCTGGAAGATACCGGTGCGGCATTGCTGGCGAACGAAGCGGTGCGTGCGGCCTATCTTGGCGCATAAATTGGCATCGGATTTTAAAAATCTGTGTTAAATCTAACAAACCGCACGGCAAGCGCTTTGCGGTTTTTATTTTGTCTATAAATTAACATCTCTTACATTCGTATAACTTTGCACATCATCAGGAACATGTCATGAACACAGAAGGTTTACTCGCCGCCCGTATGGTCAGGCTTAAAAGTTCAGCCATCCGGGAATTGCTGAAACATAGCAAGATGGAAGGCGTTATTTCGCTGGCGGGTGGTATTCCTTCTTCGGCGCTTTTTGATTTCGACGGCCTGCGTGAAGCCACACAGCTGGCCATTACTGAACAGCCGGAACATGCATTCCAGTATGGTCTGACCGAAGGCAGTTATACGCTGCGTGAGCGTATTGCTGAGCTTTGTCAGGAGCGTGGTGTGGTTGCGCAGCCTGAAGATATCGTGGTCACTGCAGGCTCCCAGCAGGCGCTGGACTTGGTGATGCGCGCCGTGGTGAACCCCGATGATGTTTTCGTGGTGGAGCGCCCGACCTATCTGGCGGCGTTACAAACCCTGGAACTGGCTGAAGCTAAACTGCTGTCCGTCGGTTCTGATGGCGACGGCATGATTGTTGATGAGCTGGCGGAACGCCTAAAAACGCAGAAGATTAAAGGCGTGTATCTGGTGCCAACGTTCGGAAACCCGAGCGGCGTAACCCTGAGCCGTGCCCGTCGTGAGCAACTGGTGAAACTGGCAGCACAGCACGAATTCCTGATTGTCGAAGATGACCCGTACGGCGAACTGCGTTTCACCGACGAACGCCAGCCGACGCTGTTTGAGCTGTCGAAAGCGATGTTTGGTCACGCGGATAACATCATCTATACCTCAACGTTTTCCAAAATTCTGGCGCCGGGCCTGCGTCTGGGCTGGGTCATTATGCCAGACTGGTTGCTGCATAAAGTCGCCATCATCAAACAGGCCGCAGATCTGCATGCCAGCGCGCTGTCGCAGACCATTGCGGAATATTATCTCGGTCTGGGTCGTCTGCCGAAGCAGATCGAAACCATCCGTGCGGCGTATAAAAATAAATGCCAGATCATGGCCGGACTGCTGGAACGCGAGCTGGGCGATGTGCTGACGTTTGAATATCCGAAAGGCGGCATGTTCCTGTGGGCGCGTTTCCGCGAGCCGCGTAACTGCGCTGACTGGATGAAAAAGACGCTGGAGCAGGGCGTGGTGTTTGTCCCGGGGGAATTCTTCTATGCCGATAATCCGGATCACTCGACCTTCCGTCTGTCATTCGCCACCGCGACCGAAGAGCAAATGCACGAGGCAGTCGCCCGTTTGAAACGCGCCCTGTAATTTTCCCGTATTTCTCATCTAAGGCGCTTTGTTTATACAAGGCGCTTTATTTTTGCTCCGTCGCTCTGGCGCCAGAAGAAGTGGGGTCGTTTAAGGGTAAACCTCTATCTGCCAGACAGCCAGGGGCAGTTGCTGGCAGGTACAGTACCTCATTCATATTGCTCCCTGATATTCCACGGTATACCGCACATTTAATAAAAAAAATTGAATTTATAACACTTGGTCATTTAACCCTTATTGTATTAAGGTCATATCAACACGAAATCAGGGAGGTTTATCGTGGCAGATATCAATAACGTTTCAAGTGATATAGACGATGTTGCAAATAGAATTTCAGATATCATCATGTCCCCAGCCACAATTACCGGATTAATAAATGGAGCGCTTACCGTTCCTTTAGATATGGGTTACCTGGCCATAGGATATTTTGATACAGATTCCCGTTTTGCACATCAGACACAGCGTTTTCGCATGGCTGAAGCAATACATAATGACATACTCAATTACAAGCATATAACAAATGCGGTAGAGATCATATTTAAAGAATTCGATAAATATGCTTCAGTGACCAAACAAAATAATGTCTATCGTGGCGTGGCATCCTCGATTGCCGGGCGTTTACTTACCGCGAAACTTATTGCGGTGATTGGTGCTGCTGTGCTGGCGAGAGTGTCATTTATCGGTGCACAAAGTGCCAAAAACTGGATTGGCAGGGTGACGATGATTTTGCTTATAGGGGGAATGAGTGAGCGCTCAATAAGAAAATCAGAAAGCCTTGCCATCGAAGCACCGGAGATTTACTGGCTCCTTCGACCCCATGATTATGACCTTACCTACTTTCTTTTTGAACCCGCTGTTAAGCCGTTCATTGATGCGGTGCACATAGGTGCTACGCGCGGACAGCCTGCGTTTGACAGGATAATCGATGCTGTAGGGCGAAAACTGCATGTCACACAATAAACCGCTTCTTGTTGTCGCAAAAGGCGCAGCGAAATGGGTGATATTTGCCGTCGTCAACGTATGGGATTTTTTTGAATCTGTGCTTTTTGTTGGCGGGTTAATCGGAAGCCTTATGCTGCCAGTTGTGTGGCCTATGAAATTCGTTTATGCCGCAGGATGGCTGGTTTGTTTCTTCTTTGTATCAAAGTGCATCGGAAAAATAGAAGGCTATAGGAAAAAAAAGCCGAAACATTAAATTAAGGAAATAAAAATGTCTAATCCTGCTTATTTGTGGTTAACGGATGAAAATGGTTCTCCTGTTATCGGAAGTTGTAATGTTCACGGGCGTGTGGGTTCTATTGAAGTGAAATCACTTTCACACCACCTGACAGTTCCGACGGATAGAAATACTGGGAAATTGACAGGTACGCGTATTCATACACCGATATTATTTCAAAAGGAATTTGATCGCACGACGCCAATACTTTACCGTACGATTAGTCAGGGAATTACGCTTAAATCTGCTGAGTTTAAGATGTATCACATATTAGACGCGGGTGTAGAAGCAGAGTATTTCAACATTCGCATGGAAAATGTGAAGATCACCGGAATTACTCCTAGCCTTCATCCCGGTTCGGGAACAGGAACGCATCTGGAAAATATTGAAATGCGCTATGAGTCAATTCAATGGAAATATGTCGATGGGAACATAATATTTAAAGACAGTTGGAATGAACGCACCGTAGCATAAATCTAATAAGATAAGCCGTCCTGCGGACGGTTTTTCCTAACGTTTAACCGGCATGAACCTCATTTTCTGCCATCTGTCTGTCATCCCCGCTTAACTTTCCCGTAACCTTATTGTCATTTTTCCGTGTCATTTTACCTCCCGACTCTACCCGGCTTACTTCAGGCTGCACTTGCAGCACACCAGCAGAATTCAGGAGACAGGCATGTTCATCAACCTCAAAAAAACGGTCATTGGCACCGCGCTGACGCTGGCTTTCAGCGCCAATGCTTTCGCTGTGACAGAAATCCCTTTCTGGCACTCTATGGACGGCGAATTAGGCAAAGAAGTGAACTCGCTGGCGGACCGTTTTAACCAGACGCACCCTGATGTCAAAATCATGCCTGTCTACAAAGGCAAATACGACGAAAGCCTGGCGGCCGGTATTGCCGCGTACCGCACCGGTAATGCGCCTGCGATTTTGCAGGTTTACGAAGTGGGCACCGCGACCATGATGGCCAGCAAAGCCATCAAACCGGTTTACGAAGTGTTCAGCGATGCGGGCATTAAAGAAGACGTTTCCCAGTTCGTGCCGACCGTTTCCGGTTATTACTCCGATTCCAAAGGCCGTCTGCTGTCTCAGCCTTTCAACAGCTCCACGCCTGTGCTGTATTACAACAAAGATGCCTTTAAGAAAGCCGGTCTGAACCCGGATCAGCCGCCGAAAACCTGGCAGGATATGGCTGCGTACACCGAGAAATTGCGTGAAGCGGGCATGAAATGTGGTTACGCCAGCGGCTGGCAGGGTTGGATCCAGATTGAGAACTTCAGTGCCTGGCACGGTCTGCCAATCGCCACCAAAAACAACGGCTTCGATGGCACCGATGCGGTTCTGGAATTCAACAAACCAGAGCAAATCAAACACATCCAGATGCTTGAAGATATGAACAAGAAAGGTGATTTCACCTATTTTGGTCGTAAAGACGAATCCACCGCCAAGTTCTATAACGGCGATTGCGCGATGACTACCGCGTCTTCCGGTTCACTGGCTGACATCCGTCAGTATTCTAAATTCAACTACGGCGTAGGCATGATGCCTTACGACGCAGATATCAAAGGCGCACCACAAAACGCCATCATCGGCGGTGCAAGCCTGTGGGTGATGAACGGCAAAGACAAAGACACCTACAAAGGCGTTGCCGAATTCCTGCAATTCCTGACCACGCCGGAAATCGCAGCCGAATGGCATCAGAAAACCGGTTATCTGCCGGTGACGACTGCCGCGTATGAGCTGACCAGGAAAGAAGGCTTCTACGAGAAGAACCCGGGTTCTGACGTCGCCACCCGCCAGATGCTGAACAAGCCACCGTTGCCGTTCACCAAAGGTCTGCGTCTGGGCAACATGCCTCAGATCCGTACCATCCTGGATGAAGAACTGGAAAGCGTGTGGAGCGGCAAGAAAACGGCCAAAGAAGCGTTAGACACTGCAGTACAGCGCGGGAACTTACTGTTACGTCGCTTCGAAGCTTCTACTAAGTAATCCAGTTTTGCTCCCACCCCTGCGAAGGGGAGGGCTGGGGTGGGGTATTAAAGACAACTCAGTCGCTTGCCAAACCCCCTCCCAACCTCCCCCTTCGCAGGGGGAGGAGCCAAAAGCCAAATTCAAAACCAACCTGGTTTGCTCCCTTTCGGGGAGTCTTTTATATCAACGAGTAAACCATCATGAGTTCACACCGTCCCGGTTTTGGTTGCAGCTGGTTGCCCTACGCGCTGGTTTTGCCGCAGCTGTTAATCACCGCGATATTCTTCCTGTGGCCTGCCGGTCAGGCGCTGTGGTATTCGGTGCAGACGCTGGATCCGTTCGGCTTATCCAGTACCTTTGCCGGTCTGACTAACTTCGTGCAGCTTTTTCAGGACTCGTACTATCTCGATTCTTTCTACACCACGCTGAAATTCAGTTTTATGGTGGCGTTTATCGGGCTGGCCGTTTCGCTGTTTTTCGCGGCGCTGGTCGATCACGTTGTGCGCGGCAGCCGGATTTATCAGACGCTGATGATCCTGCCATACGCCGTTGCGCCTGCGGTGGCCGCCGTCTTGTGGATGTTCTTGTTCAGCCCCGGTCTGGGCCTGATTACTCATTTCCTCGGCTCGATAGGCTACAACTGGAACCACGCGCAAAACAGCGGTCAGGCGATGTTCCTGGTGGTACTGGCATCGGTCTGGAAGCAAGTCAGTTACAACTTCCTGTTCTTCCTGGCAGCGTTGCAGTCGATTCCTAAATCGCTGGTGGAAGCAGCGGCTATCGATGGCGCAGGCCCGGTTCGCCGTTTCTTCAATCTGGTATTGCCGCTGATTTCGCCGGTCAGTTTCTTCCTGCTGGTGGTCAATCTGGTGTACGCCTTCTTCGATACTTTCCCGGTGATTGATGCTGCGACGGCCGGTGGCCCGATGCAGGCGACCACCACCCTGATTTACAAAGTATATCGCGAAGGTTTCTCCGGTCTGGACTTGTCCAGTTCTGCCGCCCAGTCCGTGATTCTGATGCTGCTGGTTTGCGGCCTGACGTTCATTCAGTTTCGCTTTGTCGAGCGTAAGGTGCGTTATCAATGATTGAAAACCGCAGAGGGCTGGATATCTTCAGCCACATCATGCTGCTGCTCGGCGTGCTGGTGATCCTCTTTCCGCTGTACGTCGCGTTTGTGGCAGCGTCGCTGGACAACAAACAGATTTTTGACGTGCCGATGACGCTGATCCCCGGCACGCACTTGTGGGAAAACATCACCACGATCTGGACGCAGGGGGCGGGTAACAGCAGTCCGGCATTCGGACGGATGCTGATCAACAGCTTCATCATGGCGATGGTTATCACCGTCGGTAAAATTTCGGTGTCGATGCTCTCGGCTTACGCCATTGTCTACTTCCGCTTTCCGCTGCGTAACCTGTTCTTCTGGCTGATTTTCATGACGCTGATGCTTCCGGTGGAAGTGCGTATTTTCCCGACCGTCCAGGTGATCGCCAATCTGCATATGCTCGACAGTTACACCGGCCTGACGTTGCCGCTGATGGCCTCGGCGACCGCCACCTTCCTGTTCCGCCAGTTCTTTATGACCTTACCGGATGAGCTGCTGGAGGCGGCGCGTATCGACGGCGCGGGCGCGATGCGCTTCTTCTGGGACATTGTGCTGCCGCTGTCGAAAACCAATCTTGCGGCACTGTTCGTCATTACCTTCATCTATGGCTGGAACCAATATTTGTGGCCGATCCTGATCACCAGCGATGTCTCGATGGGCACGGCGGTGGCGGGGATTAAAAGCATGATTTCCTCCGGCGACGGCTCGACCCAATGGAATCAGGTGATGGCGGCCATGATCCTGACCTTATTGCCACCGCTGGCGGTGGTGCTCCTGATGCAGCGCTGGTTTGTGCGCGGTCTGGTAGACAGTGAGAAGTAAACTGAAATGGCAAATTTGAAATTACAGGCAGTGACCAAATCCTACGACGGCAAAAACCAGATTATCCAGAGCATTGATCTGGACGTCGCCGACGGTGAATTCATCGTGATGGTCGGGCCGTCGGGCTGCGGAAAATCCACCCTGCTGCGTATGGTTGCCGGGCTGGAGCGCACTACCTCCGGTGATATCTATATCAACGACCAGCGCGTCACCGAACTGGAACCGAAAGATCGCGGTATTGCGATGGTGTTCCAGAACTATGCGCTGTATCCGCATATGAGCGTGTTCGACAACATGGCATATGGCCTGAAAATTCGCGGCTTCGGTAAAGCGCAGATCCTCGCCCGCGTCGAGGAAGCGGCCCGTATTCTTGAACTCGGCCCGTTGCTGAAACGCAAACCGCGTGAGCTTTCCGGCGGGCAGCGTCAGCGTGTAGCGATGGGACGCGCTATCGTGCGTGAACCGGCGGTATTCCTGTTTGATGAACCGCTGTCCAATCTCGACGCTAAACTGCGTGTGCAGATGCGCCTTGAACTGCAACAGCTTCACCGCCGTTTGCGTACCACCAGTTTGTACGTCACGCACGATCAGGTCGAAGCCATGACGCTGGCGGAACGTGTGATCGTGATGAACAAAGGCATTGCCGAACAAATCGGTACGCCGTCTGAAGTTTACCGCCGTCCGGCAAGTCTGTTTGTCGCCAGCTTTATCGGTTCTCCGGCCATGAATTTGTTGCCGGGCCAGCTGACCACTGACGGTACATCGCTGGTAATGGAAGACGGATTCGAACTGCCGCTGCCGGTTCCACGCCCGGAATGGGGAGGCCGCGAACTGACAGTGGGCATCCGTCCTGAACATATTCATCTGACTGATGATTCGCAGAAGGGGATCCCGATGGTGCTGAATACGCTGGAACTGCTGGGCGCGGATAATCTGGCGCACGGCAAACTGGCGGACAGCGGTGTCGTGGTGCGTTTATCCCATGAAGTGTTCCCGACAGCAGGCTCGCTGTTGCGCTTGGATTTCCCGGCGAAAGCGTTACACTTTTTCGATACTCACAGCGGATTACGGATGGAATAAACATGAAAGCCTGGCCATATCCTCGCATTGTGGCACACCGTGGTGGCGGCGCACTGGCACCGGAAAATACACTGGCGGCCATCGACACGGGCGCCAGATACGGTCACACCATGATCGAATTTGACGCCAAACTGGCGCAAGGCGGGGAAATCTTCCTGTTGCATGACGATACCCTGAACCGCACCAGCAACGGCTGGGGCGTGGCCGGTGAATTGCCGTGGGAAAAACTCGAAAAGCTCGATGCCGGTAACTGGTACAGCGCCGCTTTTAAAGGCGAGAAATTACCGCTGCTGGCGCAGGTAGCCGAACGCTGTGCGCGCCATCACATGATGGTGAATATTGAGATCAAACCCACCACCGGAACCGATGAGAAAACCGGCACCGACGTCGCGCTGGCCGCCCGGGAGTTGTGGAAAGATCAGGCCGTTCCGCCGTTGCTTTCCTCGTTTGAATTCGACGCGCTGGTTGCCGCCAAAAAAGCCGCACCGGAATTACCGCGTGGCTTGCTGATCGACGAATGGCACGAAAACTGGAAAGCGCTGACTGACGAACTGGAATGCGTTTCCCTGCATCTTAATCACAAATTGCTCAACGAAGAACGGGTTAAAGCCATCAAAGACGCCGGGCTGCATATTCTGGTGTACACGGTGAATAATCCGGCGCGTGCCCGCGAATTGCTGGGCTGGGGCGTGGACTGTATTTGTACCGATAAGATTGATGTGATCGGGCCGGATTTTATCTGACAGGAATAAGGCGCGGATCCCGCGCCTTAATTATTTTACCGCTGAGAATACTCAGTGTTTGAGCAGGCGCGGGAGTTGGTTATCCAGTTCCAGCAGGCAGGAATCCATATATTTCTCTGTGGTTTTGGTGACCAGCGCATAGTTATTTTCCTGCCAGTCAGCAAGCGGGGCGGTCACGACAGTTGGCGTACATTCTGCAATAACCCATGCGGAGAACATATTCGCATCTTCAGGCTTTTTATAGAATTTAATGGTGTAACGCAACTCGTAGTCCGAGTTGGCGCTGGAGAGGTCTTTATAAACCAGTAACCACTGTGCAGCCACAATATTCAGATTGTTTTTATACTGATAGCCGTTGCCATTTTTTTGCAGCCAGTTTGTGATGAGCGGCCTGGCCCGGGGTGTCAGATAGTTTTTCGTCGGTTCAGGCAGGGTTTTGATTTCAGACCCTTTCAGGTTTTCCTTACTGAAGGTATTCACGGCAATACCGCCGGCAAGCACAGAAGTCAGGACATTAAGTCCAACGCCCGCAGCGGTGTAAGAGGGCGTGACTTCACGCAAATACACATCAGGCGAGCGGTTATTATTCATATCTGCCGAGGCAAAACCTGAGTACAGGCCAATAGTGCTGCCATTGGCGGCAGAGATCTTTTCAGATTGGGTCGTCGCACAGGCGGATAATAATAAACTGGCAGCAACTACGGTAATCCCTGTTGAAACTTTCATGCAATAATTTCCCTTTTAATTTTATAAAACACTATTAATGCGTCTTCAGGTGCGGATCCTGTTTTATTAGCCGCGCTGATTCAGGGGCAGAAAGACTTTATTCTTATCGGTTGGGAATAATAAAAGCATTAATAATAAATGCAAGGGGAGGGATATTTTTATTGTTTCTGGTGGTGATATTACCGGAGGTAAATAGTCAGTACAGCATTACGGCGATGAGGAATTTAAGAGGCACTGAGTGCCTCCCGGAATATTAAGGTGTCTGATTCAGCTTCTGCCCCAGCGTTTGATTATTCTGCTGGATCTGCAATCGTTGCTGATTGCTCTGGATTTGCGACTTCAGCTTGAGCTGCTGTTGCTGCTGGCTGGTGCGTAAATCCTGCTCCTGCTGACGTTTCTGCATTTGCTGATTGTTTTGCTGTTGTTGTTGCATGCGCTGTTGCGACGGATTGGTCAGCAACGGATCGTTAGGGTTCGGCACCTTTTCGACTGCACTGGCGGTCTGAACGGCAAACAGCAGCGGCAGCGCGGCGAGCATTCCATATAAACATTTCATCAGTTCATCCTCCGTTTCCAGTCATACGTTAAGTGTATGCCATCATGCCCCCGGACGGGGTATTTGAGCGCACGTTTCCCTCAAAGCGTGGTATTGCTCTCGTTTGCTCTATAATTGAACAGATGTAAACCACCTTCGCACTTCGTGGTTTTCCCCATTCCGTTACAATCGTGCATCTTTCACACTTATCACTGACAACAGGGCTCAATTGCCGTGCCTTTACTCATAATCACCACTATTTTGTGGGCTTTTTCCTTCAGCCTGATTGGCGTGTATCTGGCCGGACAGGTCGACAGCGTATTTTCCGTGTTAGTCCGTTTAGGGCTGGCGGCGCTGGTTTTCCTGCCGTTCCTGCGCTGGAAAGGCCATCAGCTTACGACCATTCTGTTGTATATGGCGGTGGGGGCAATGCAGCTCGGGATCATGTATCTCATCAGCTTCGAGGCGTACCTGTATCTGTCTGTGCCGGAATTCCTGCTGTTTACGGTCATGACGCCGCTGTACGTCACGCTGATTTATGACCTGATCAGTGGCCGCAAAATCCGCATCGGTTATGCGCTCAGTGCGTTACTGGCGGTGGCGGGTGCAGCGATTATCCGTTACGACCACATCAGCGAACATTTCATTATTGGCTTATTACTGGTGCAGGCGGCGAATATCTGTTTTGCCATCGGACAGGTGGGCTATAAACGCCTGATGGAAACCCGGCCGATGCCACAGCACACGGCGTTTTCCTGGTTCTATATCGGCGCGTTGCTTTGCGCGGTGGTGGCGTGGTTCCTGTGGGGCAATCCGCAAAAACTGCCGACCACTGACCTGCAATGGGGCATTCTGGTGTGGCTGGGGATCGGCGCTTCAGGGCTGGGATATTTCATGTGGAACTACGGTGCGACGCAGGTCGATGCGGGAACGCTGGGGATTATGAACAACTTTCACGTCCCGGCCGGGCTGCTGGTTAACCTGGCCATCTGGCAACAGCAGCCGCACTGGCCGAGCTTTATTATCGGTGCCGCTGTGATTATGTCCTCACTGTGGGTACACCGGCGTTGGGTCGTGCCGCGTCGCGCACAAACGGCAGATGATCGCACGCGTGCTGCCGCGCCGAACGAATAAAGGCTTCCGTCACCGGCTGGCGCTGTTCGCCGTCACGTACGGCGGCGTACAGGCGGCTCCATAAGCCATCGCCCAGGGTTTTGGTCACCACCAGACCCTGGCGCTCAAAACTCTCTACTACCCAGTGCGGTAACGCTGCAATTCCCATTCTCGCCGACACCATCTGAATTAATAACAACGTGTTATCGACACTTTTCAGTGACGGGCTGACGCCTGCCGGTTGCAGGAAATGACGCCAGATATCCAGACGCTGGCGTTGCACCGGATAAATCATCAGCGTTTCAGTGCTGAGATCTTCCGGCGTGATCACCGTTTTGGTCGCCAGCGGATGATCCGGTGCCAGCACCAGACGCACTTCAAAATCGAACATCGGGGAATAGTGCAAACCGCTGCGCGGCAGGATGTCAGAGGTTAATACGATGTCCAGCTCGCCCTGTTGCAGGGCGGGCTGCGGGTCGAACGTCACGCCGGATTTGAAATCCATTAACACCTGCGGCCAGTTCTGATGGAAGTTATCCAGTGCAGGCGTCAGCCACTGAATACAACTGTGGCATTCAATCGCGATACGCAGTGAAGTCTGGTGCGGCTCATTGCATGCCTGCAATGCCTGTTGAATTTGCGGCAGCACCTGTTCTGCCAGATTCAGCATGATTTCGCCCTGCGGGGTAAAACGCAGAGGCTGGCTTTTTCGCACGAACAATCTGAAACCGAGGCGTTGCTCAAGGTCACTGAACTGGTGCGACAGGGCCGATTGGGTCTGATGAAGCTGCGAGGCGGCTGCGGCCAGTGACCCGGTGTTGCGCAGTGCTTGCAACGTTCGCAGGTGTTTCAGTTCGATCATGAGAGTCCTTCACTGTGTCATGAATAATTTGCGCTTGTGGAATATACACTACCTGCGGATTATGGATGTGTAAACATCTGGATGGCTAAACAGGAATTTAAAAGATGACGATACTGAATCACACTCTGGGTTTTCCACGCGTTGGTCTGCGTCGTGAACTTAAAAAAGCACAAGAAAGCTACTGGGCAGGCAATTCCACTCAGGAAGAACTGCTGGCAACCGGACGTGAACTGCGCGCCCGTCACTGGAAGCAACAAGCTGAAGCAGGCGTGGATTTGGTGCCGGTGGGCGATTTCGCCTGGTACGATCACGTACTGACCACCAGCCTGTTGCTGGGCAACGTACCGGCCCGTCATCAGAATGCCGATGGCTCTGTTGATCTCGATACTTTATTCCGCCTTGGCCGTGGCCGTGCGCCGACCGGTAAACCGGCTGCCGCGGCGGAAATGACCAAATGGTTTAACACCAACTATCACTACATGGTGCCGGAGTTCGTGAAAGGTCAGAAATTCAAACTGGCCTGGACACAACTGCTGGAAGAAGTGGACGAAGCGCTGGCGCTCGGCCACAAAGTGAAACCTGTTCTGCTGGGCCCGCTGACTTATCTCTGGCTCGGCAAAGTGAAGGGCGAACAGTTTGACCGTCTTTCCCTGCTCAACGATATTCTGCCTGTATATCAGCAGGTTCTGGCTGAACTGGCAAAACGCGATATCGAATGGGTGCAGATTGACGAACCGGCTCTGGTTCTGGAACTGCCGCAGGAATGGCTGGATGCGTACAAACCGGCTTACACCGCGCTGGAACAGAGTAAAACTAAACTGCTGCTGACCACTTATTTCGACAGCGTCGGGCACAACCTCGACACCATTCGCCAGTTACCGGTTCAGGGTCTGCATATTGATGCCGTCGCCGGTCGTGACGATCTGCAAACCGTCATCAACGCGCTGCCAAAAGACTGGCTGATTTCTCTGGGGGTCATCAATGGCCGTAACGTCTGGCGCGCGGATCTCAGTACCTGGTTTGACCGTCTGAAGCCACTGGTTGAAGACCGTAAAATCTGGATCGGCAGCTCCTGTTCACTGCTGCACAGCCCGATCGACTTAAGCGTCGAAAGCCGTCTGGATGAAGAAGTGAAAAGCTGGTTCGCCTTCGCCCTGCAAAAATGTGCCGAACTGGCGTTGCTGACCGCTGCCCTGAACAATCCCACCGCCGAAGCGCAGCAAAAACTGGCGGAATACAGCGCGCCAATCCGCGCCCGTCGTGAATCCACCCGAGTAAACAATGCGGCCGTCGGTAAACGTGTTGCCGCGATTACTGCTGCGGATATTGAGCGTCAGCATGTTTACACCGAACGCGCCAAAGCGCAGCGTGCCCGTTTCAACCTGCCGGCATGGCCGACCACAACCATCGGTTCATTCCCGCAAACCACTGAAATCCGCGGCCTGCGTCTGGACTTTAAACAAGGCCGTCTGGATAACACTAAATACCGTACCGGTATCAGTGAGCATATTAAGCAAGCCATCAAAGAACAGGAACGTCTGGGTATCGACGTGCTGGTTCACGGCGAAGCTGAACGTAATGACATGGTGGAATACTTCGGTGAACATCTGGACGGTTTTGTGTTCACGCAAAACGGCTGGGTACAGAGCTACGGTTCACGTTGTGTGAAACCTCCGGTCATTATCGGCGACGTCAGCCGCCCGCAAGCGATCACCGTAGAGTGGGCGAAGTACGCGCAGTCTCTGACCGAAAAACCGGTGAAAGGCATGCTGACCGGCCCGCTTACGATCCTGTGCTGGTCGTTCCCGCGTGAAGATGTCAGCCGCGAAACGATCGCCAAACAAATCGCGCTGGCACTGCGTGATGAAGTCGAAGATCTGGAAAAAGCCGGTATCGGCATCATCCAGATTGACGAACCGGCACTGCGGGAAGGCCTGCCATTGCGCCAGTCTGAATGGAATGCGTACCTGCGCTGGGCGGTGGATGCGTTCAAACTGAATGCCGCAATTGCCCGTGACGACACGCAGATCCATACCCATATGTGTTACTGCGAGTTCAACGACATCATGGATTCCATTGCCGCACTGGATGCTGACGTGATCACTATCGAAACCTCACGTTCCGATATGGACTTGCTGGAGTCGTTTAAAGATTTCGAATATCCGAACGAAATCGGGCCGGGCGTTTACGACATTCACTCGCCAAATGTGCCCAGTGTGGAATGGATTGAAGACCTGCTGCGTAAAGCTGCAGATCGTATTCCGGCAGAACGCCTGTGGGTCAACCCGGACTGCGGCCTGAAAACCCGTGGCTGGCCGGAAACCCGCGAGTCGCTGGAAAACATGGTGAAAGCCGCCAGGCGTCTGCGTGCTGAGAAAGCCTGAGTGAACGCTCTCTAGATTTACGTTGTGTTGTTGCTGAAACGTTTGGGGCACTCCGGTGCCCCCTTTTTATTTGAGTTTTTTGCGTCCCCGTGCCATTGCCGCATCAGTCCGCCCTCTGAAAGTGACACATGCCCGTGACGCTTTACAGGTGGAACCCTTCCGCCTGAAGGCTGCACCGGATGTGCAACGCCTGGCGGGGCGGAATTTCCATCTTCTTCCGCAAATTTTGGTCTTGTTTTTCTTTCTCCGGCGCAGATTCGCTATCATGGTGTGATTCTGCTGAAAGGTAGCCTGACCATGACCCATCTGCTTTTTCCCCTTTTAACGCCAGTACTTGAACATCCGCACGGTATCCGCCAGGTGTATTTTGCCGGTGCTCAGCATTCCGTGCCTGAACTGTCCTATCAGGTCGATTTCCCCCGGCTGGAACTGATTCTGGAAGGGGAGCAGATGATGAAATGCGAGGACGAACAGGGGAACAATCAGGATGTCCGCATGCTGGCGGGCGATGTGTTGTTCATTCCCGCTAAAGGCTGGAACAGCCCGCAATGGCAAGAACCGGTACGCACGCTGACTCTGTTATTTGGCAAGCAGCAACTGGGCTTTAGTCTGCTGAACTGGGATGGCGCGCAGTTTACGTCCGGCGAAAAAGGCAATGTGGGCAGGCGCGGGCCGCGCGTGGGGGCGTTTATGTTGCAGGCATTAAACGAACTGGCCTGGCACCGCAGCGATCAGACTACGGCGCAGTTTCTGGTGAAAGGGTTGTTGAGCCACGCGCTGGACTTGTTCAGTTCCTTTGTGAAAACTGCCTCGCGCAGTCAGGCGCTTTTTGAGGCCGTTCGCCAGTATATCGAAGAACATTACCGCGAGCCGCTGACCCGTGATTCTGTCGCTAAGGCTTTCTATATTTCGCCAAATTACCTGTCGCATTTATTCCAGAAAAGCGGCGGTATCGGGCTGAACGAATACCTGAATTATGTCCGCCTTGAACAGGCGAAGAACTTGTTGAAAGGCTACGACATGAAAGTGAGGGAAGTGGCGCACGCCTGTGGCTTTGTCGACAGTAACTATTTTTGCCGCCAGTTCAGGAAAAGCACTGAGCGTTCTCCGTCAGAATACCGGCGGCAATACCGTAGCCAGTTGGAAAATAGGGCGTCGTAATCGTCAGGGCAGAACGATTTTCGTTCCCTGAGGCGAGGTGGCGAGTTTCTTTACGGCAGCCATCACTTTCTCCGGCGTGCGTAAAAAGGTGTGGATGCCGGTTTGGACGCAACGGCTGTGCGCAAATCGCTCACCGTTTTCCAGTTGAATTTCAGTGACTAAAAGAACAACATCGGCCTGAGCAATGTCGGTTTCTGACAGTGCATTTTCGAGGCCCAGCGCACCCTGAGTTTCAACTTTTACCGGCCATTTTTCGTGCTGACACAGTTTTTCCAGCTTTTCTGCCGCCATATAAGTATGCGCCACACCGCTGATACAGGCGGTTACTGCGACCAGTTTGAGCGACATAGTGTTTCCCCTGATTAAGAAAATTTATCCACCGAGCGTCACGGTATAACCGTATTTTTCGGCCATCGCATAAAACGGCGCAATAGCTGCGGCATCCGGTGCCGTCGTCTTATACATTGAATACGCTTTATCCAGTAACGGATACTTCGCTTCGCCGTATTTGTGAAAGGGCAGCAGATGGATTTCAGTTAAATTGAAGGGCTGCAGGAAATCCAGAATTTGTTGCATATTTTCAAGTGTTAACGTGAAACCGGGGATCAACGGCAGGCGGGGCAGCAGCTTAACGCCGCGTCGTGCCAGCGCCGTGAAATTCTGCAACACACGCGGCTGATCCATATTGAGCACTGCTCGTGCCTGAGCGGGATCCATTATCTTGAAGTCATACAACACCTGATCGCAGTGATCAGCAAGTGTCAGAAGATGACCCAGCGGTGCATCGCCCGCCGTTTCGATCGCTGTCGGAATGCCTAAAGCCTGCAATTCCCTGAGCAACTCACCGGCAAATGTGTATTGCATCAGCACTTCGCCGCCGGAAAGCGTGACACCACCGCCCGACGAGCGGAAAAAAATCTCATCCTTGAGCAGGCGCGTCATTAAGTCCGGCAGCGTAATATCTTCGCCGACATACTCCATTGCACCACTCGGACATTCGTTCGGATCCTGCAAACAGGTGCGGCAGTTCAGGCATTTTGCCTGCCTTTTGATGACCTGAATGCGTGGTGACATCGATTCAGGGTTGGCGCACCACGGACAGCGGTGGGGGCAACCTTTGAAGAAAACCAGGGTACGGATACCCTGGCCATCGTTGAGTGAAAAACGCTGAATGTTGAAGATGCGCCCGCGTCTTTCCGTTGCTTCCATAACAGGGATCCGCAGGTCAGAGCTGGTGCGCGGTGCGGCCGATAATGTCATCCTGGATCTCCTTTGACAGCTCAACAAAGAACGCGCTGTATCCCGCCACCCTGACGACCAGCCCCGCAAAATCCTGTGGACGTTTTTGCGCTTCACGAAGCTGCTCAGCATTCACCACGTTGAACTGCACATGCTGCAACTTCAGGCGGGTGAACGCGCAGAGGAAATCGGCCAGTTTATTCAGCCCCTGCTGGCCTTCAAGCGTTGATGGCGTGAACTTCACATTCAGCAGCGTACCGTTGGAGAGCAGTGTATTGTCGAGTTTACTGACGGATTTCAGTACCGCCGTTGGCCCCTGATGATCCTGGCCCAACATTGGCGAAAGTCCGCCATCTGCCAGTTGTTCACCGGCAAAACGGCCATCCGGCGTTGCGCCGACTACCGCACCTAAAGGTACGTGTGCGGAAACAGTATAAGAACCCGGCGTAAACTGACCACCGCGTGGATTGCGATACTGCTCGACTTCCTTACAGTAAAAACGCAGCAAATCTGCACTGATCAAATCGACTTCATCAATGTCGTTGCCATACTTCTCAAAGCGGTTGATCAGGCGGGCGCGAATGGCGCGGCCTTCCTCGCTGGCAAAATTCTCTTTCAGCGAAGCCAGTAATTCATCAAAGGTAAGGCGTTGCTGATCAAACACCATGCCTTTCAGCGCATACAGGGAATCGCTGAGGTTGGCGATGCCGATGCCCTGAACACCGGAAAAATTATAACGTGCGCCGCCAGCGGTAATGTCTTTGCCGCCGTCCAGACAACCTGTAATAAAGGAGGACAGCAGCGGAACCGGTGCCCAGTCGCGGTGGCCGATATCACAGATATTGCTGCCCTGCGCCATCAGCCTGACGTAATGGCTGATTTTCCGGCGGATCTGTTCCACCAGCTCAGGATAAGTAATCGCGGTGTTTCCTTCATTTTCATGCAGCGTCAGTTCCATGACTTTCAACAGGTTAAACATGGCAATATCATGCAGCCCGTAGGTTTTGCCAGGGATGGATAATTCCACGCAGCCCACTACCGCATAATCCCGCGCATCCTCAAGGCGCACGCCACGATTGAGAAATGCCGGAACCACCACTTCATCATTAAAGATTTGTGGAATGCCGGTGCCGAGGCGGATTGTTTCGGCGGTTTTCAGCAGGAACGGGCGGTCGATCAGTTCATTGACTCTCACGCCAAGGTTAGGCTGTGGCAGACAAATACTCTGATAGGCATCCAGGCACAGGAACGACAACACATTGACGGCGCTGCGTCCGGTGTCGGTCAGGCCGCCGAGTAAAATGGTGTAACCCGTCGGGAATCCGGCGAAGTAACGTGCGCTGGACGACGAGCGCAGCAGAACGATGTCGTTGCATTTCACCCACAGGCTTTCCAGCAGTTCTTTAAGAAACGCCGGGGATTCGCCGTGGGACAGCGAGTGCTGATAGAACGGCAGCATGTACTGATCGAAGCGCCCGAGGGACAGCGAACTGGCATTGGATTCGTATTGCAAAATGATATTCATATACCAGAACAGCTGGCAGGCCTGATAGAAATCCTGTGGCTTATGGCCGGAAATATGTCGCGAAATGCGGGCAATACGCGCCAGTTCTTTTTTTCTTGAGTCGTCCTGACAGGCTTCTGCTAACTCTTCTGCCAGCGCGGCGTAGCGCAAAATATGCCGCTGTGCTGCCTGCAGTGTCATCAGCGCTGCCTGATAAAAGGCATTATCCGGTGCGCCGGCAACGTGTTGCTGAAGTTCTGAAACTAAGCTATCCAGGCCCGAATTCAGCAGACGGGGATAATCGATAATGATGTGCCCCTGACCTTTGTCAGTCTGGTTGATACTGAAAATCTGCGTCTGAGTGGCCGCTTTCACTTCTTCCGGCATCTGGCTGTTAATGAAATCCTTCATCGAATGCGATTCCCAGTAAGGGAAAAGCTGCCTGCGGTAAATCTGTTTATCCTGCTCAGAAATGTTGAAACGGTCCTGCGGACGGGTGGGAAACGTGTCCAGCTCTTTCAGCAGCCAGCAGGGGTCCATTTCAGGGGAGATGATCCCCGCACGTGGTTTGACCGTACGGTTACCGACAATCAGCTCGTCTTCACGCAAGGCAATCTCAATGTTATCCAGAATGTATGCCGTGGCTTTCGCGCGGCGCAAAAGCGTGGGTTCGCCTTCTGTGCTGCGGTGACTTTCGGTATACAGCAGGGCACGTTCCAGCGAGATTTCACGCGGGCTGGCGAAAAGTGCGGCTTTAAGACGTTCTGTGCGGGAAGTCATCTCGTTCTCCTTGGGATCAATCCGTGACAGCAGCTTTAGCGAGATGCGCTGCGATTTTTTCCATGATGGCATCTGCGCGTTTTACGGCATCGCTGATGGCCACGCGCACCGTCACTTTGCCTTTGAAACGCTCTTCCTGTTTGATACCGATGTCTTTGGTCAGGATCACGATGTCGGCGGCCGCCACATCTTCCGGCGTCAGTTCGTTTTCCAGACCGATTGAACCCTGCGTTTCAACTTTGCATTCCCAGCCTTTAGCTTTTGCCGCACGTTCAATCGCTTCAGCCGCCATATAAGTATGAGCAACACCGGACGGGCACGCGGTGACAGCAATAATGTGAGTCATGATGTTTTCCTTTGGGTTCAGTTAATTTCGAAGTCCAGATCAAGGTCAGATTCCTGACGCGTTTTTGCCGACTGCTTTTTGGCGGCCAGATATTTCAGCGTGTTGACGCACAGTGCAGTGACAACCATGCCGACCAGCAGCGCGCCGATATACCCCAGTTTTCCCTGCACGACCGGCAGTACAATCAGCCCGCCCCAGCCGGCATAGCATTGCGCGCCAACCAGGGCGGCAGTCACCGCCGCACAAGCAGAACCGAACATGATGGAAGGAATGACACGCAACGGATCAGCGGCGGCAAAAGGTATGGCGCCTTCGGTGATACCGACACAGCCCATCAGCATGGCGGCTTTGCCCGCTTCGCGCTCTTCGGTGGAATAGTATTTACGGCCAATCAGCGTGGCAAAGCCCAGCCCCAGCGGCGGTGTCGCGATAGCCACGGCGGCAATCGCCACCACGGTATACACGCCCTGTGCCACGCAAATCAGCATGAAAGCGTAGGCCACTTTATTAACAGGTCCGCCCATGTCGAAGGCCAGCATCAGCCCCATGATGATGGCGAGCACAATAATGCTGCCCTGCTGCATGCCTTGTAGCCAGTGAGTCAGGGAGGTGGTCAACAAACCAACCGGTTCGCCCAGTCCCCACATCATGACCCCCGCAGTCAGCAGGGTGCCGATAATCGGGATCACGAAGATCGGCATCACCGAGCGCAGGATCTTCGGTACGCGGATCTTCTTAAGATAGAAAACGATAATGCCGCCCAGCAAACCGGCGATGATCGCGCCAAAAAATCCTGCGCCGAATGAGGCGCCGACCCAGGCGCCGATTGCCGAAGGGGCGAGCGCGGAACGGTCAGAGATGGAATAACCGATATAAGCCGCCAGAAAAGGCACCATCAGGGTTAAACCGGCGACGCCGATATCAAATAACTTTTTCAGGTTCGGATCGGTTGCCGCGTCCGGTACGGCACCTTTGCCATACAGCATCACCGAGACCGCCAGCAAAATGCCACCCGCGACCACAAAGGGGATCATATGAGACACGCCAGTCATCAGATGCTGGCGGGTATTTTTTAGAATATTGAGTAAGTCTTTCATGATGAACTCCACGAAAACCGGTGTCGGGCTGAAAATCGCAAATATCAGGGGTTTCATTTCAAAAACCGCAGATACAGAAAGGCTATCGACCTCAACAATAGGCTGCTGGCTGTGGCGCTCATAGTGGACAAATTTGTGTTTTACTGGACTTTTGTAATGTCCTCACAAAAATGCGAGCCGGTTCAAATAACCCGAGACAATACGCGGTTTAGTGACGGTAGTGGCGCGTGAGCTGGCTCGCAAAAAACGATACACATTACATTTATCCAGTGTTTGTCATTTTTGTCTGGTAGCTATCGGATCCGCCTGACTCTTATGCTGCAAGGAGCCGGTGCATTACACCGGAATTTGGGATGAGGATTCAGAAATGGCCAAGAAGTTGAGCTTCACCTGCATGTTGGTAAATGGTGTTCACGCCCGCCCGGCCAGCCATATTGAAACGCTGTGCAACAGTTTCGGGTCTGTATTTAAGTGGCACAATGGGCGTACTGACCGCATTGCAGATGGTAAAAGTGTCCTTTCACTGATTGGTGCCGATATTCTGTTTAACGATGAATGTCACGTGACCATCGAAGGGAATGACGAAGATGCCGCGCATGCTGCGCTGGCACATTTCATTAAACATCAGCTGCCTCATTGCGATGAAGCCCTGCCTGAGCATGATGAAAACGCTGAATTTGAGCCGCTTCCTGAATCCCTGATGCATCTTTCTCCGCTGGTTTTCCGCGCCCGTTCAGTCAGTGAAGGCTGTGCGCTGGGGAAACTGGTCAGCCTGTCGAATGTGAATCTGGCGACACTCAGGGATTTACCGGAATCTCAGGGTAAAGATAAAGAACAAAGTCTGCTTTCCACCGGACTGGCACAGCTTGAAAAATCACTCGAATTACAGCCGATGGCGGACAACGGGACGATCACGGCAGTGCTGGAAGCGCACCGTTCTTTGCTGCGTGATAACAGCCTGCGGGAAGCCTTGCTGAGCCGCGTGGCGCAAGGCCGGAGCTGTGCGCAAAGCATTGTCGACACCGCCGCGCATTTCAGCTTGCAGCTCGCACAATCGTCCAGCGCCTATTTACGTGAACGCGAGCTGGATATTCGTGATGTCAGCTTCCAGCTTTTACAGCAAATCTATGGCGAGGAGCGTTTTCCTTCCCAGCAGGCACTGAGCGAAGCCAGTATTTGTCTGGCAGATGAACTGACGCCAAGTCAATTTCTCGAACTGGATAAAACACATCTGAAGGGTCTGTTGCTCGGCAGCGGAGGCAGTACGTCGCATACTGTGATCCTTGCCCGATCGTTTAATATTCCTGCACTCGTTGGCGTTGATCCACAGCCACTTCAGGCTTATTTGCAGCAGAATGTGCAGATCGACGGCGATCTCGGACTGATTGTCTGTGCGCTCAGCGAACCGGTGCGCCGTTATTATCGTCAGGAACAGGCGGTGCATCAGGCGCTGCGTGAACAGCAAAGTGAATATCTCAATAAACCGGGGTATACCGCTGACGGTGTGCGCCTTGAAGTGGCGGCCAATATTGCCCACTCGGTCGAAGCCAGCGCGGCGTTTGGCAATGGGGCAGAAGCTGTCGGACTGTTCCGTACAGAAATGCTGTATATGGATCGCGCCAGCGCTCCTTCCGAAGATGAGTTGTACAACATTTATTGTCAGGCTACGGATGCGGCCAACGGCAAAACCATCATTGTCCGCACCATGGATATCGGTGGCGATAAACCAGTTCATTATCTGAACATTCCTGCCGAAAACAACCCGTTCCTCGGTTATCGCGCCGTGCGTATTTATCAGGAATACCTGCCGTTATTCCATACGCAGTTGCGCGCGATCCTGCGCGCCTCGGCGCACGGATCGCTGAAAATCATGATCCCGATGATCTCCTCTATGGAAGAGATCTTATGGGTGAAAGATCAACTGGCTGAAGTCAGGCAGTCGTTGCGCAGTGAGCAAGTGCCGTTTGATGAAAAAATTCAGCTTGGGATCATGCTGGAAGTGCCGTCGGTGATGTTCATCATCGATCAGTGTTGCGAAGAGATTGATTTCTTTAGCATCGGCAGTAATGACCTGACGCAGTATCTGCTGGCGGTCGACCGTGATAACGCGAAAGTGACACGCCATTACAACAGCCTGAATCCGGCCTTCCTGCGCGGCCTCGACCACGTTGTGCGCGAAGTGCATCGCCACGGTAAATGGATTGGTTTATGCGGTGAACTTGGCGCGAAAGGCTCGGTATTGCCGCTGCTGGTCGGGCTGGGGCTTGATGAAATCAGCATGAGTGCACCGTCGGTTCCTGTGACCAAAGCACGGCTGGCCAAACTCGACAGCCGCGAATGTCGCCTGCTGCTGAACCGCGCCATGCAGTGTCGCACGTCGCTGGAAGTCGAACACCTGCTGGCGCAGTTCAGGATGGCGGTCAACGATGCCCCGTTGATTACGGCGGAATGTGTGGCGCTTAATGCTGACTGGCGCAGTAAAGAAGAAGTGATTAAAGGCATGGTGGATAACCTGATGCTGGCAGGGCGTTGCCGTTATCCGCGCAAACTCGCCGCCGATGTCTGGGCGCGCGAAGCCGTATTTTCCACCGGCCTCGGGTTTGGCTTTGCGATACCGCACACCAAATCAGAACACATTGAGCAATCGACTATCAGCGTCGCGAAACTCCCGCAACCGGTGCGGTGGGGCGATGAAGAAGCGCAGTTTGTCATCATGCTGACTCTCAATAAACACGCTGCAGGCGATCAGCATATGCGGATTTTCTCAAAGCTGGCGCGACGGATTATGCATGACAGTTTTCGTGATGCGCTGATGCATTCCACCACCGCAGCACAGATTGAAGCGCTGCTTAAACAAGAACTGGAACTCTGACAGGAGAGAATATGGAACTTTATCTGGATACGGCTGATATCAGTGCAGTAAAACGTTTATCGCGGATTTTACCGTTACAGGGTGTGACCACCAATCCGAGCATTGTGGCTAAATCGCAGACTTCCGTGTGGGAGGTTTTGCCCGCGCTTCGTGATGCATTAGGTGGTGAAGGGAAACTGTTTGCACAAGTGCTGGCGAATCAGACCGAACAGATAGTGGAAGAAGCTGAACTGCTGCATTCCCGCGTGCCGGGGCTGGTGGTCAAAGTGCCGGTCACCGCCGCCGGTCTGGCAGCGATTAAGATCTTACGTACCCGCAAAATTCCAACGCTGGGAACCGCGGTGTATGGTGCCGGGCAGGGACTCCTGTCGGCGCTGGCCGGAGCAGAATATGTCGCGCCGTATGTTAACCGGCTGGATGCCCAGGGGGGAGATGGCATTGCGATGGTGACGGAGTTGCAGCAATTGCTGTCCCTGCATGCGCCGCATGCCAAAGTGCTGGCCGCCAGTTTTAAAACGCCGCGTCAGGTGCTGGCCTGTCTGCTGGCAGGTTGTCAGTCGGTCACTATCCCGGTGGACGTAGCGGAGCAATTTATCAGTGCGCCTGCGGTACAGGCGGCTGTCGATAAATTTGAACAAGACTGGCAGGGTGCCTTTGGGCAGTTGTCGCTGTAACGGGTTAACTTCCCGTAAAAAGCCCGGCAGGAAAAACCTGTCGGGCTTTTGTCATTCTGGTCGGTGTCCTTTTACTGCACACCATACTTTTTATTACTTAACCCCATACTGCGCAAAGAAATCCAGCATCCGTTGCCAGCCGTCGGCGGCGGCTTCAGCGTGGTAACTCGGGCGATAATCGGCGTTAAACGCGTGGCCCGCTTCCGGATATACCACGATTTCCGCCGTAGCATTGGCTGCGCGAATGGCCTGACGCATGGTTTCAATGGTATCCAGAGGAATGCTGGAATCTTCTGCGCCGTATAAACCCAGAACCGGTGCATCCAGCGCGGCGGCGCGGTCAACCGGATTTGACGGGCTGGTCAGCGTTTTATCGCCGACCAGTTTGCCGTACCACGCCACGCCCGCTTTCAGCTGCGGATTGTGCGCCGCGTACAGCCAGGTAATGCGCCCGCCCCAGCAGAAACCTGTGATGCCTAATTTAGAAATGTCCCCGCCATGTTGTGATGCCCAGTGTGCAGTGTGATCGAGATCTGCAAGCACCTGCTGATCCGGCACTTTACTGACCAGTTTAGCAAAAAGCTCACTGATTTCAGTGTAGTCACGCGGGTCGCCCTGACGGAAGTACAACTCCGGCGCGATGGCCATATAACCCTGTTTCGCCAGACGGCGGCAGATATCCTGAATGTGTTCGTGTACACCAAAAATTTCCTGCACCACCAGCACGATCGGCAATTTACCGGTGAACTGTTCCGGACGGGCGAGGTAGGCGGGCATATCTTCGCCCTGCGAGGGTATGGTGGTCTGGCCTGCGTGCAGCCCGTCAGTATCGGTATGGATAGTGGTGCTGGCGACGGGAGTGACGGCAGGGGCAAAGCTGGTCGGAGCCTGTTTCAGGGTAAGCAATTCTTCTTTTTTCATTGGGGTCTCCAGGCAAGTGTCCATACGAAAATCTGTGGCTATGGATTAAAACTATAGCCGGAAAGCATGAACAGCAAGGCGCAAGAGATGTTCTATAGTTAAAAGTTAATCAGGAAAGTCATCATGGAAGATTTACAGAACGTCTACAGAACACCCGAAACCTTTGTCGAGGAGCTATGTTCAATGTCAAAATCACCCTCTAAAGTGACCAAGAAAAGCGAGTCAAAATCGGTAAGCCGCGCCCCCGCCACGGGCATTGAATCTTCACAGCCAGGCCTGGGGGATCTTGCGCCCGGCGATCGTATTTATCAGCCTTCGCCACAACCGACACCGCCAGGAAAAGAACCGACAGCGTCCGGCAGTGCGAAGAGTCCGGAAAATACCAATGCTAAACTCGATGCATTAGAACGCCACCGCAAAAATGGTGAAAAACAGCCGCTGACCACCAATCAGGGCACCAAAATCTCTGATGATCAGAACTCGCTGAAAGCCGGAAATCGTGGCCCGACACTGCTTGAAGATTTCATTCTCCGTGAAAAAATTACTCACTTCGACCATGAGCGCATTCCCGAACGTATCGTTCATGCGCGGGGCGCTGCGGCGCACGGTTATTTCCAGCCCTATCGCAGTATGAAGGCGGTGACCAAAGCCAGCTTCCTGTCTGATCCTGAAAAGAAAACGCCGGTATTTGTGCGTTTCTCTACCGTTCAGGGTTCCCGTGGTTCGGCAGATACCGTGCGTGATATCCGCGGCTGGGCGACCAAGTTTTATACCGATGAAGGCATTTACGACCTGGTCGGTAACAATACACCGGTGTTCTTTATTCAGGATGCCCATAAATTCCCTGATTTTGTGCATGCGGTAAAACCCGAACCGCATAACGAAATCCCGCAGGGAGCGAGTGCGCACGATTCCTTCTGGGATTACGTGTCCCTGCAACCGGAAACCCTGCATAACGTGTTCTGGGCGATGTCTGACCGGGGCATTCCGCGCAGTTACCGCACGATGGAAGGTTTTGGCATCCATACTTTCCGTTTCGTGAATGCAAAAGGCAAAGCCACTTTTGTGCGTTTCCACTGGAAACCGCTGGCCGGAAAAGCCTCTCTGTTATGGGATGAAGCGCAGAAACTGGCCGGGAAAGATGCCGATTTCCACCGCCGTGATTTGTGGGAAGCCATCGAAGCCGGAGATTATCCGGAATACGAACTGGGTGTGCAGTTGATCCCTGAAGAAGATGAATTCAAATTTGATTTCGACCTGCTCGACCCGACCAAACTCATCCCTGAAAAACTGGTGCCGGTAGAACTGATCGGCAAAATGGTGCTCAACCGTAACCCCGATAATTTCTTTGCTGAAACCGAGCAAGCCGCGTTCCACCCGGGGCACATTGTGCCGGGCATAGATTTCACCAATGATCCGCTGTTGCAGGGGCGACTGTTCTCTTACACCGACACGCAAATCAGTCGTCTGGGCGGGCCTAATTTCCATGAAATTCCGATTAACCGGCCGACGTGCCCTTTCCATAACTTCCAGCGTGACGGCATGCACCGTCAGGACATTGATACGAATCCGGCGAACTACGAGCCGAATTCCATCAACAATAACTGGCCGAGGGAAACACCTCCGGCAGCGTCCGGCGGTGGCTTTGAAAGTTATCCTGAACGGGTTGATGCAGAAAAAATCCGTCAGCGCAGTCCGTCATTTGCCGAATATTATGCCCATCCGCGCCTGTTCTGGCTGAGCCAGACAACAGCGGAGCAGGATCATATTATCGGCGCTTTCTCATTTGAATTATCGAAGGTGGCGCGGCCGTATATCCGCGAGCGGGTCGTGGATCTGTTAGCGCATGTTGATCAGACGCTGGCGCAGAAAGTGGCGAAAAATCTGGGTATTACCCTTTCCGCTGACACCCTGAAGATCAAGCCGCCGAAGCCCGTGAATGGGCTGAAAAATGATCCGTCGCTGAGTTTGTATGCCAGCGGTAAAGGCACGATCAAAGGGCGGCAGGTGGCGATATTGCTGGGTGAAGGTGTGAATGCGGCGGATGTTCTGGAAACCTTACAGGCACTTCAGGCCGCTGGCGTTCACCCTAAGCTGCTGGCCAGTCACTTAGGGAGTGTGACTGCCGATGATGGTTCTACGTTGCCGGTTGATGCTACGTTTGCCGGATCGCCTTCCATCACCGTTGATGCAGTGATTGTTCCGCATGGGCATATCGACGCACTGCTGATGAATGGCGATGCACGGCATTATGTGCTCGAAGCCTACAAACACCTGAAAGTGGTGGGGCTAAGTGGCGATGCACGCCGCTTCAAATCGCTGCTGGGGCTGACGGATGATGTGCCGAAAGAGGGCGTTGTGGAAGGTGAAAAAGCAGAAGGAGCGTTGCTGAAGGCGTTTCTGAAAGACATGCTCAAACACCGGATCTGGTCGCGCAGTGCGGCGGCAGATGCCGTTCCTGCCTGATTAACTGTAACTGATAAACAGGCAATCCCCGGCAGCGGAGATTGCCTGTTTAAAATTCCCTCACCCCTCCTTATTTTGTGACTTGAATCACAAAATAAATGTATGTGAAATTCCTGTTGTTACATCATAGTGACGACCGTCACGAAATAACGTCACAATGTTCAGTACAGTTGCCGGGTGTTCCTCCTGCCAATAAATGACCTTACACACAGAGGAGTTTGTTATGTCTCAGCCTGAAGTTTTCCATCTTGGCCTGGCCAAAAAAGATTTAAACGGCGCGACGCTGGCGATTGTTCCCGGCGACCCTGAGCGCGTGGAAAAAATTGCCAAATTGATGGAGAACCCGGTTCGTCTGGCTTCCCACCGCGAATTTACCTCATGGCGTGCTGAGCTTGATGGCAAATCTGTGATTGTTTGCTCAACCGGTATTGGTGGCCCTTCGACCTCTATTGCGGTTGAAGAACTG
Organism: Rahnella sp. CG8; assembly: GCF_023701875.1. Taxonomy (NCBI): domain Bacteria; kingdom Pseudomonadati; phylum Pseudomonadota; class Gammaproteobacteria; order Enterobacterales; family Yersiniaceae; genus Rahnella; species Rahnella sp. CG8. The sequence continues at coordinate 12,718 of NZ_JABAED010000033.1, read as the reverse complement.
GCGCAACTGGGGATCCGGACTTTCCTGCGAGTCGGCACAACTGGCGCTATCCAGCCACACATCAATGTCGGTGACGTTCTGGTCACGACCGCTGCCGTTCGCCTTGATGGCGCGAGCCTGCACTTTGCGCCGATGGAATTCCCTGCAGTAGCCGATTTTGCCTGCACCACCGCGCTGGTTGCGGCGGCAGAAGCCGTGGGTGCCGCGACGCACATTGGCGTTACCGCCTCTTCTGACACCTTCTATCCGGGTCAGGAACGTTATGACACTTACTCTGGCCGTGTTGTCCGTCGCTTCAAAGAATCGATGAAAGAGTGGCAGGAAATGGGCGTCATGAACTACGAAATGGAATCCGCGACTCTGCTGACCATGTGTGCAAGCCAGGGTCTGCGCGCGGGGATGGTGGCGGGTGTTATCGTGAACCGCACGCAGCAGGAAATCCCTAATGCGGAAACCATGAAAAAGACTGAAAGTCATGCGGTGAAGATTGTTGTAGAAGCAGCCCGCAGGCTTATTTAGTCCCTATAAAACTAAAACAACCACATCACATCATCACATCAATGGGCTGCCTCTGGCGGCCCGTTTTTTTGCCCTGCTAAGCAGATCTGTTAAGGTCATGTTAGTAATCCATCTGGAATAATTGATGAACCTCCTCCCGGATCTCTGACAAAAGGAACTGCATTTTTGACTGTTCACGACCTTCTTGAGTACACCACTACCTTCATCCGCGCCCATCAGGTGTGGGCTGCACCGATCGTTTTCTTTCTGGCTTTTGGTGAGTCTCTGGCATTCCTTTCCCTGCTGCTCCCGGCAACGTTTATCTTGCTGGGACTCGGCGCGCTGATCGGCGAAACCGGTATTCCGTTCTGGCCCATCTGGGCCGCCGCCGCCGCAGGCGCTTTCTTGGGAGACTGGCTTTCTTACTGGATTGGTGCCCGTTATCAGGATCGGGTTGGCAATTTCTGGCCTTTCTCCCGCCATCCGCAAATGCTGGTTCGTGGACATGCTTTCTTTGAAAAATGGGGCATGCCCGGGGCTTTCATTGGCCGCTTCTTTGGCCCGCTTCGTGCCGTTGTGCCACTGGTTGCCGGTATCTGCGGTATGCCGCAAAAATATTTCCAGATTGCGAATGTGACGTCTGCACTCATCTGGGCTTTCGGCATCCTGGCGCCAGGTGCTTTCGGCATTCAGTGGCTGAGCCGCTGGTTTTGAATGCTGCTCTCTGTGGCTGGCTATCGCAAGGGGGCAAATACAGAGAAATTCCTTTTTGGAAGACGTCTCGCAAAGGCTCAATGCAACAGAAAATAGACTGGACATCCATACAGCCTGACATTACCTTGGCCGCAAGAGACTTTAAGAGGGAAATCGCGTGGATATCAGCATCCTGACAGCCCTGGGGGCGGGGTTAGTGGGCTTACTCGTAGGTTGGCTTATCGCCAGCCTGCGCCAACAGCAACAGCAGACGGAGTATGAAACGCAGCGCCGTTTGCTGGAACAATCGCTGGAACAGGCTAAAGCGGAAAATGATACGCACAAAAGCGAGCGGCAATCAGGGCAGCAGCAACTGCGTGAGGCTGAACTTGAGCTGCGAAAACTGCATAGCCTGCAGGCGGCCAGTCAGGAAAAATTACAACTGCTTGCCCACTGGCAAAACGAGTGTGAGCAACTGAATCAGGAACTGCGTGCGCAGCGGGAAATCAACAGCGCGCAGGAAGCAGAGTTGCGTGAGGTTTCAACCCGTCTGGATGAAACCCGCATGGCGGCTGAAGAAAAGCAGCGTCTGCTGATTAACAGCGAACAGCGCCTGAGCAGCCAGTTTGAAAATCTGGCTAACCGGATTTTCGAACAAAATGGCCGCCGTGCCGACGAACAGAACAAGCAAAGTCTCGACAAGTTACTGTTGCCGTTGCGCGAGCAACTGGATGGTTTCCGTCGTCAGGTGCAGGACAGCTTTGGGCAGGAAGCCCGTGAACGCCATACGCTGGCGCATGAGATCCGCAATCTGCAGCAACTGAATGTGGAGATGGCCCGTGAAGCCGTCAACCTGACCAAGGCACTGAAAGGTGACAACAAAACGCAGGGCAACTGGGGGGAAGTGGTGCTGAGCCGCGTGCTCGAGGCTTCCGGTTTACGTGAAGGGCATGAGTACCAGACTCAGGTCAGCGTGCAGGTTGACAGCAACAGCCGGATGCAGCCCGATGTGGTCGTCAGGTTACCGCAGAATAAAGACGTAGTGATTGATGCCAAAATGACCCTGGTCGCGTATGAGCGCTATTTCAACAGCGAGGATGACAGCGAGCGGGAAGCGGCGCTCAATGAACATATTGCCTCGGTTCGCGGACATATCCGCCTGCTCGGGCGCAAAGATTACCAGCAACTTCCCGGTCTGCGCAGCCTCGATTATGTGCTGATGTTTATCCCTGTTGAGCCCGCTTTTCTGCTGGCTATCGACCGTGAGCCAGAATTGATTAGCGAAGCGCTCCGGCACAATATTATGCTGGTCAGCCCGACGACCCTGCTGGTGGCGCTGCGAACGATCAGTAACTTGTGGCGCTATGAGCATCAGAGTCAGAACGCCAAACGTATCGCCGACCGCGCGGCACGTCTTTACGACAAACTGCGGCTGTTTGTGGATGACATGGAGTCGATGGGACAAAGTCTCGACAAAGCGCAGGGAAGTTATCGATCCGCGATGAATAAACTCTCGCAAGGCCGTGGTAATCTTATCGGACAGGTGGAAAGTTTCCGCGCGCTGGGTGTTGAAGTTAAACGGCCTATCAGTCCGTCTCTGGCTGAAATAGCGAAAGCGGAAAATGAACCTGAAGACACCGCATCTCTGCCCGATACCTCTGATGCGGAAGAAGAACAGACGCTGAACCCGGGTGAGTTAACTCCCCACCAGCAGACATAGCGGGTCAGAGGGCCTGCACTGTATTTGTGATTCAATGCATGAATTTTTGCAATATGTTGAATCACCATCGGTGATGGGGCTTTCGAACGGGTTCTGATACACTTCTCCCCAAGAGTTCGACTGAAAAAGCAGGCATAAATAATGGAAAAGCAGACGCCGGAAACCACCCATTTTGGTTTTCGTACAGTAGCCAAAGATGAAAAACAGGAAATGGTGGCAGAAGTCTTCCATTCCGTTGCGGCAAAATATGATTTGATGAATGATCTGATGTCTTTCGGTATTCATCGCATCTGGAAACGCTTCACTATTGATTGCAGCGGTGTCCGTCAGGGACAACGTGTGCTGGATCTGGCCGGTGGTACGGGCGATCTGACCGCAAAATTTTCCCGTCTGGTGGGTGAGAAAGGCGAAGTCGTGCTGGCGGATATCAATGATTCCATGCTGAAGATGGGCCGCGAAAAGCTGCGCAATCTTGGCATCGTCGGCAACGTCAGCTACGTTCAGGCGAATGCCGAGGCTCTGCCGTTCCCGGATAACTATTTTGACTGTATCACCATCTCTTTCGGTCTGCGTAACGTGACTGAAAAAGAGAAGGCGCTGCGTTCCATGTTCCGCGTACTCAAGCCGGGCGGGCGTCTGCTGGTACTGGAATTCTCCAAACCGGTGCTGAAGCCGCTGAGCAAAGCTTACGACACCTATTCCTTCCATATTTTACCGCGTATTGGCGAGCTGGTTGCACACGATGCCGAAAGCTACCGGTATCTGGCTGAATCAATCCGTATGCATCCGGATCAGGAAACACTGAAAGGAATGATGGCGGACGCAGGTTTTGAAAATGTGACTTATCACAACCTGACTGGCGGCATTGTGGCGTTACATCGGGGTTTCAAATTCTGATATGAGTATGCCGATGTTGTTAACGCCGTTACTGACTGCCGCTATCGAGACGCCGCTTAATTACCTGCTTTTCAGAGATCGCAGCATGAAGGCGGCGCGGACACGTCTGGCCGGTAAAGTTCTGCGTGTTGAATTGCAGGAACTGAGTACACCACTGACGTTTGTGTTCAGTGAACAGAAAATTGATGTGCTCGGGCAATGGGACGGCGCGGCAGATTGCACCGTCACCTCGAAACTGTCAGTGCTGCATAAGTTACGTGATCGCCAGCAGTTGTCGCCCATGATGCGCAGTGGCGAGCTGGTAGTTGATGGCGATATCGCCCTGGTTCAGCAGTTCTCTGCATTGCTGGATATGGCGGAAATTGAGCCTGCGGAATTTCTGGCACCCTATATCGGTGACATTGCGGCACAGGGGCTGAGTCAGACCGTGCAGGGCGTTTTCAGCTTTTTGCAAAAAGGGTTGAAACACCAGCAGAGCTATGTGGCGCAAACGCTGACTGAAGAGTGGAAAATGGCACCCGGTCCGCTGGAAGTTGTCTGGTTTAGTGATGAGGTTTCCGCACTGGTGTGTGAGCTGGATGCGCTGGATAAACGTATCAAAAAACTGGAGGACAAACCGTGACGCCTAGGGAAATGCGACGTTTATATCTGATTATCCGCATGTTTCTGATCTACGGCCTTGACGAACTGATCCCTAAAATCCGCTTAACGTTACCACTGAGAATTGGTCGTTATCTTTTTTTCTGGTTACCAAATCGTCATAAAGAAAAGCCGTTAGGTGAGCGCATGCGCCTGGCACTGGAACAGCTTGGGCCGGTTTGGATCAAGTTCGGTCAGATGATGTCTACACGCCGCGATCTTTTCCCCCCGCACATAGCCGATCAGCTGGCTTTGCTTCAGGACCATGTTCCGCCGTTTGATGGTGCGAAAGCCCGTCAGCAAATTGATGCCGCGCTGGGTGGCCCGCTGGAAACCTGGTTTGATGAGTTCGATCAGACGCCGCTGGCGTCTGCGTCGATTGCTCAGGTGCACACGGCGATCCTGAAAGAAAACGGCAAACCGGTGGTGCTCAAAGTTATCCGTCCGGATATTTTACCGACCATTGTTGCTGATATCCGTTTGATGTCGCGTCTTGCTGGCTGGCTACCGATTTTGTTACCGGATGGTCGCCGTTTGCGTCCGCGTGAAGTGGTACGTGAGTATGAGAAAACGCTGCTCGATGAACTGAATCTGTTACGTGAAGCCGCGAATGCCATTCAGCTTCGCCGTAACTTTGAAGGTAGCCCGATGCTGTATGTGCCGGAAGTGTACCCGGACTATTGCAGCGAACAATTGATGGTGATGGAACGTATTTACGGGATCCCTGTTTCTGATATTGAGGCGCTGAAAAAACAGGGCACCAATATGAAATTGCTGGCGGAGCGCGGTGTACAGGTCTTCTTCACTCAGGTTTTTCGCGACAGTTTCTTCCATGCGGATATGCATCCGGGCAATATTTTTGTGAGCTACGAAACGCCTGAAGATCCTTGCTACATAGGCATTGATTGCGGCATAGTTGGTTCGCTCAATAAGGAAGACAAGCGCTATCTGGCGGAGAATTTCATCGCGTTCTTTAACCGTGATTACCGCAAAGTAGCTGAATTGCATGTCGATTCCGGCTGGGTCCCGCGAGATACCAACGTTGAAGAATTCGAATTTGCAATTCGGACAGTGTGTGAACCGATTTTTGAGAAACCGCTGGCGGATATTTCCTTCGGTAACGTATTGTTAAATCTGTTTAATACGGCTCGCCGTTTTAATATGGAAGTCCAGCCTCAGTTGGTGTTGCTGCAAAAGACACTGTTGTATGTAGAAGGCCTCGGGCGTCAGCTTTATCCTCAACTGGATTTGTGGACAACGGCGAAACCTTTCCTCGAAAGCTGGGTTCGTGATCAGGTGGGTCTGCCGGCGATGATCCGCGCACTGAAAGAGCGTGCGCCGTTCTGGATTGAGAAAATGCCTGAACTGCCAGATTTGGTTTATCAGAGCCTGCATCAGCACAAGCTGTTGCAATACAACATTGAGAAGCTTTCCTCCCAGATCCATAACCAGAGTTCCCGTCAGGGGCAGTCTCGTTATTTGTTGGGAATGGGTGCGACGCTGTTACTGAGCGGAACCCTCTTACTGTTGGGTGGCGTTAAGGTTTACCCCGCCTGCCTGATGGCAGCCGGTGTTGTTTCCTGGTTAATCGGATGGAAGCGCGCCAGCTGAGCAAATTGTTTTAAATCGAATGCCGTTTGCGGACGGCAATAAATGTCGTTCCTTCCTGTTTGAGGTGAAAATAATGGGTGGTATTAGTATTACAAAAATCCTGATCCTCGTTGTTCTTGTGGTACTGCTGTTCGGTACGAAGAAACTGCGTGGTCTGGGTTCTGATCTGGGTGCTTCCATCAAAGGCTTCAAAAAAGCCATGAGTGACGACGACAGCCAGTCAAAAACTAAAGACGCTGACGTTTCTCCCACTGATGCTGATTTCGTAGCAAAGTCTGTTGAAAGCAAGCCAGAAGCGAAAGCAGAAGACACCAAGAGCCAAAACAAAGAGCAGGTATAAGCCGTGTTCGATATTGGATTTAGTGAACTGCTGCTGGTATTGGTGATTGGCCTGGTTGTCCTCGGGCCCGAGCGTTTACCTGTAGCAGTCAGAACAGTAGCAGGCTGGATCCGTACGCTTCGTGCCATGGCTGCTTCAGTTCAAAGCGAATTGTCGCAGGAACTGAAACTCCAGGAATTGCAGGATAGCCTGAAGAAAGCGGAAGAAGCCGGTCTGAAGAATCTCACGCCAGAAATCAAAGCGTCTATGGACGAGTTGAAAGAAGCCGCAGAATCTATGAAGCAGTCGATCAATTCAGGATTGAATCCTGCAGAGAAAGCTGTGGAAGAAGCCAAAGCGGAAGGCAACACCATCCACAACCCTGTTCTGGATGAAGCTGAAGCGCACCATGATGCGGGTGTCTCTCCTGCTGCTGCCGACAATGTGGTTTCTGCACCGGCAACGGCACCGCAAAGTGCTGTTGATGCCGCTCTGGCCTCAAATAAAACGGCGCATGTTGCGGCTGAAAAGCTGACGGCCTCGGCGGAACACGCGGCTGACGCTTCTGTTGACGTTTCACCGGTTGTGAAAACTGCTGCTGAAGCCCCTGTGGCTGAACCCGCAGCACCGGCTAAACCGGCTTCATCAACTCAAACGACAGGCGAGCGTTAAACATGGCAGTTGAAGATACACAACCCCTTATCAGTCATCTGATTGAGCTGCGTAAGCGCCTGTTAAATGCCATTATCTGCATTATTGTGGTGTTTTTAGCGCTGGTTTATTTCGCAAATGACATCTATCAGTTGGTGGCTTCACCGCTGATCAAACAAATGCCGCTGGGCGCGAGCATGATTGCGACTGACGTCGCGTCGCCGTTCTTTACGCCTATCAAACTGACCATGATTGTCTCGGTGTTTGTCTCTGCACCGTTCATTTTGTATCAGGTCTGGGCATTTGTGGCTCCGGCGCTCTACAAACACGAACGCCGTCTCATGATGCCGCTGCTGTTTTCAAGCTCCGCGTTATTTTATCTCGGTGTGGCGTTTGCTTATTTCGTCGTGTTTCCGCTGGCGTTTGCTTTCTTTGCGAAAACTGCACCGGCTGGCGTGCAGATAGCCACCGACATTAACAACTATCTCGATTTCGTGATGGCGTTGTTTATGGCGTTTGGCGTCTCCTTCGAAGTGCCTATCGCGATTGTGTTGCTTTGCTGGAGTGGTGTAACGACACCCGAAGACTTGAAAAAGAAACGTCCGTATGTGCTGGTCGGGGCTTTTGTGGTCGGGATGTTGTTAACACCGCCGGATGTGTTCTCGCAAACATTGCTGGCCATTCCAATGTACCTGTTGTTTGAAATCGGCGTGTTCTTTGCCCGTTTCTATGTCGGAGGCCGTCGCCGGTCGGACGTCGACAACGAGACCGATCCGGATCAGCCTGCTTAAAGTTTCTTTCGTTATACATAGAAACCGCCCTGTTGGGCGGTTTCTGTTTCAGGACTCCCCATGTTTGAAATCGGTATAAATCTCACCAGCAGTCAGTTTGATAAAGATCGGCTGCAGGTAGTGGAAAGAGCCAGAACTGCCGGTCTGAGCGGCATGTTGATCACCGGAACGTCAGCGCAGGAAAGTGTCGAAGCGCAGAAAATGGCGGATGAGCATCCTGATTTTTGCTGGTCGACGGCGGGCGTGCATCCGCATCAGGCAAGTCACTGGGATGCGCAGGTTGAAGCCGGTATCCGTGAGCTTGCAGTGTTACCCAATGTTGTGGCTATCGGTGAGTGCGGGCTGGATTTCAATCGCAACTTTTCTCCGGCAGATCGACAGGAAGCTGCTTTCACGGCACAGCTGGCGCTGGCGAAAGAATTACAGTTGCCGGTGTTTCTGCATTGTCGCGATGCTGGTGAGCGCTTCGCCGCGTTGCTGAAACCCTGGCTGTCCGATTTGCCGGGCGGCGTGGTTCATTGTTTCACCGGCACCCGTCAGGAGCTTGAGTTGTATTTATCTCTCGGACTGTCGATTGGTATTACCGGTTGGGTGTGCGATGAGCGTCGCGGGCTGGAATTACGTGACATGCTGCCGCTGATCCCTGCGGACAGGTTAATGCTTGAAACCGATGCACCGTATTTACTGCCGCGTGATATGGAAAACAAGCCGAAAAACCGCCGCAATGAACCGGCTTTCCTGCCGCATATTGTTAAACAGGTCGCGCTGTGGCGCGGGGAAGATCCTCAGTGGCTGGCAGATATCACGGATGACAATGCACGTAAACTTTTTGCATTGTCCGCGCGCCGCTGAACCCAATGATAAAGGCACCTTTAACGGTGCCTTTATCATTTGTACTGGGCGGAGATGCCGGTCAGATTTTTTGGAAGTGCGTATTTTCGATGCTCTGACGAACCGGCTGGTTGATGAGGTTAAGCATCAGCAGTGAACGTGCTTCGCCGTCCGGTTCAGTATAAATCGCTTCGATACCGGCAAAAATCCCGTCGGTAATCACCACCTGATCGCCTTCATATGGCGTATCAGGATCACGAATTTCAATTGTTGGTGGCTCCATCAACTGTTTGATGACATCTGGCTGGACGGTGGCCAGTTTCGCACCAAAGCGGATGAAGTGGCTGACGCCACGCGTTGCGTTGATCGTCGTGGTATGGATCCGCTCAGGGTCGAACTCGATGAACATGTAATTTGGAAACAGTGGCTCGCTGACCGCAGTGCGGCGTCCGCGCACCAGTTTTTCCAGTGTGATCATCGGCGTCAGGCAGTTAACGTTCTGGCGTTCAAGATGTTCTTTTGCGCGAAGAAGCTGACCACGTTTGCAATAGAGTAAATACCAGGATTCCATAGTTTCCCACATAAAAGCGTTGAGCGGGGCAGCATACCAAAAGCCGCTCATGAGATACAGACAGTGCAAGTCTATGCAGACGTTTGCTGATTGTCGGCCCGTTATCTTTTATTATCGGAGAAAAGCGCGTTCTTATCCCCTCTATTAATCCTATTTTATCAGGAGAAATCTCATGGAGCTGTTTTTACTGAGTAACGGCAAGCTTTCAGGTGAATCTGAGTTACTGGGTTACGCTAAAACGCGCATCCAGACTATGTTTGAGGCACACAATATCACCTCTGCCGTGCTGGTCCCCTACGCCCTGATCCGCAGTGATTACGATGCCCGCGCCTTGGAACTTTCTGATACGTTGGGCATTCGCGTCAGTAGCATTCATCATGCAGAAAATCCTGCTGAAGCTATTGCCGGCGCACAATGCATTTTGATCAGCGGCGGGAATACCTGGATGCTTAATCAGATGCTGCATGAACATAGCCTGATCGTACCGATTCAGCGGGCAGTGCGTGAGCGCAATGTGCCTTATGTTGGCTGGAGTGCGGGTTGTAATGTCGCCACACCAAGCATCCGCACCACCAATGATATGCCTGTTCGCAACTCTGTGGTTCTGCCTGCTCTCGGCCTGTTCCCGGTGCAAATCAATCCGCATTACATCGATGCCCATTTAAGCGGTCATATGGGCGAAACCCGTGATGAGCGCATTGCGGAATTCTGCGCGGTTAACCCGTCTGAATCAGTGATTGCGTTGCGTGAAGGCAGCCTGTTGCAGGTGTCCGGCAATGATCTGAGTTACTTCAGTGCTAAAAATCAGGGGTTTAAGGTTTTCCGCCACGGGCAAGACACACAGGAATATCAGGATACTCAGGCGCTCCAGCCTCTGGTGTCTTTTAACTGCGTGTGATTGTCGTCGCGATATAACTTCCGCACCGTCAGACCAACAATACCCGGCCTGACGGTTATACTGCTTTTTCGTTATCAGACTTTACTTACCAATAAGAAATTTACTGATAACAAACTTGCTGATAACAAAAAAGCAGCAACAACTCTGGAGAGGCTCTATAATGCTCTCCTTCAACCTGGCGACTCAGAATCAGCATGAAATACCGTGATTTACGTGACTTCCTCTCGTTACTCGAAAAGAGAGGCCAACTGAAACGCATTAGCCAGTCAGTTGACCCTTATCTGGAAATGACCGAAATTGCCGATCGTACCCTGCGTGCAGGTGGTCCGGCGCTTTTGTTCGAAAATCCTAAAGGCTACGACATGCCGGTTTTGTGCAATTTATTCGGCACACCTCAGCGTGTGGCGATGGGCATGGGCAAAGAAGATGTCAGTGCGTTGCGGGAAGTCGGTGAATTACTGGCGTTTCTGAAAGAACCTGAGCCGCCACGCGGTTTTCGTGATTTATACGACAAAGCGCCGAAGTTTAAACAAGTGCTGAACATGCCGACCAAAATGCTGCATTCGGCACCTTGTCAGCAGCAGATTTGGGAAGGTGATGCGGTCGATATCACCAAAATTCCGGTGATGCAGTGCTGGCCGGAAGATGCCGCGCCGCTCATCACCTGGGGCCTGACTGTGACTCGTGGCCCGAACAAGCCGCGTCAAAATCTGGGCATTTATCGTCAGCAGGTGTTGGGTAAAAATAAAGTGATCATGCGCTGGTTGTCCCATCGGGGCGGCGCGCTCGATTTCCAGGAATGGTGCCAGCAGAATCCGGGCCAGCGTTTTCCGGTTTCCGTGGCGCTGGGTGCCGATCCGGCAACGATTCTTGGCGCTGTGACGCCGGTGCCCGATACGCTGTCTGAATATGCCTTTGCCGGGTTGTTGCGTGGTAACAAAACGGAAGTGGTGAAATGTATTTCCAACGATCTGGAAGTGCCTGCCAGCGCCGAGATTGTGCTTGAAGGGTATATCGAGCCGGGTGAAATGGCACCGGAAGGCCCTTATGGCGACCACACCGGCTACTATAATGAAGTGGATAGCTTCCCGGTGTTTACCATTACGCACATGACGCAGCGAAAAGATGCCATCTATCATTCGACCTACACCGGCCGTCCGCCGGATGAACCTGCGGTTCTGGGTGTGGCGTTGAATGAAGTGTTTGTGCCAATCCTGAAAAAACAGTTTCCGGAAATTGTTGATTTCTATCTGCCGCCTGAGGGTTGCTCCTACCGTCTGGCTGTCGTTACCATGAAGAAGCAATACGCCGGTCATGCTAAACGCGTGATGATGGGGGTCTGGTCATTCCTGCGTCAGTTTATGTACACCAAGTTTGTGATTGTGTGCGACGACGATGTGAATGCCCGCGACTGGAACGACGTTATTTGGGCGATCACCACCCGGATGGATCCCGCGCGGGATACGGTTCTGGTGGAAAATACCCCGATTGATTATCTCGATTTTGCCTCTCCGGTTTCGGGGCTTGGCTCAAAAATGGGGATGGATGCGACCAACAAATGGCCGGGTGAAACGCAGCGTGAATGGGGACGTCCGATTGTGAAAGATCCGGAAGTCACCGCGCGTATCGATGCTATTTGGGATGAACTCGCTATTCTTAATGATAAAGACGATGCGAAAAAATAATCGAATCTTTGTCCTACGCTTTGCTTTGATGACCCACAGAGGGAACGCATGACAACATTGAGCTGTAAAGTGACCTCGGTTGAGGCGATAACGGATACGGTGTATCGCGTCCGCTTGGTTCCGGAAGCGCCTTTCTCGTTCCGCGCGGGTCAGTATCTTATGGTGGTAATGGATGAGCGTGACAAGCGCCCGTTCTCGCTGGCCTCGACGCCGGCTCAACACAATGTGATTGAGCTGCACATCGGCGCGTCTGAACTGAATTTGTACGCGATGGCCGTGATGGATCGCATTTTGAAAGAACAGGCAATCACCGTTGATATTCCGCACGGCGATGCCTGGTTGCGCGAAGATGGCGAGCGTCCGCTGGTATTGATTGCGGGCGGAACGGGCTTCTCTTACGTGCGTTCCATTCTGATCACAGCACTCGAGCAGCAACCGCATCGTGATATCTCGATTTACTGGGGGGGCCGTGAGCTGAAGCATTTGTACGATCTCGGTGAACTGGAAGCGATGAGCATCAATCATCCGAACCTGAAAGTGATCCCGGTGGTTGAACAGCCGGAAGAGGGCTGGCAGGGCAGAAGTGGCACTGTTCTGAGCGCGGTTTTACAGGATTTCTCTTCACTGGCTGAGTACGACATTTATATCGCCGGTCGTTTTGAGATGGCTAAAATCGCCCGTGAACGTTTTGTCGCCGAGCGCGGTGCGCAGGAAGACCGTCTGTTTGGTGATGCTTTCTCTTTCATCTGATTGAACAATGAAAAAGCCCGCCCCTGACAGGCGGGAAAACGGCAACTAAAACAGGCAGAACACATTGATGAAAGCGGGCTAAATGCCTAATGCCGATCGTTTAAGGATCAGTTGACCGATCCGGTGGCTCGTGTAAAAAGGGTTCATGCTCATCATGGACCCTT
>NZ_JABAED010000032.1:0-46722 GCF_023701875.1 Rahnella sp. CG8 | reverse complement strand
TGGGCGCGGAGATGTGTTTATCAGTCAGGGGGTCTTGGCGGGGATGGGGGTAGCGGAAACAATTCTTCCGGCGGGGATGGTGGAGATGGCGGCAACCAAGCTTGATAAAACAGAAGTGATGTAATATTTATGAGGATAAGTTTATGAAAAATAATACCATTATGGCTTTACCTTTACTTTTCGTTTCCGCGTTTATTCGCCCAGCTCTTGGTGTAATTGAATACTCACTAGGGACATTATTATTTATATCCTCTACGCATCTTGCGCTTGCTGATGATGGGGATGGTGGAGATGGTGGCAATGGCTCTGACGGCGGGGGCGGCGGCGATGGAGGTAACGCCGGGGATGGTTCTAATGGAAATGGCGGTAATGGTGGAGAGGGTTCTGACGGTGGAGGCAATGGGGGTGATGGTGGTAATGGTGATGGCACGGGTAATGGGGGACGTGGTGGTGATGCCGGTTGGGGAGGAGGAGATGGTGGACAAGGAGGAAAAGGCGGGGCAAATGGTGGCCACGACGGAGGCCCAGGTATGGGTACTGCTGCCTCGAATAAATAATACAAAAAAGAATGTGTTAGCAAGCAGCCTTTTTCGTCTGCATTAGTGCATTCTGCCCATAACCTTAGTCGATGAACGACATTCGCGAAGCCGCCTATCCCGGCGGCAATTTTGTCTCTACTGGTTCCGTGACGCTTTTTTTTAATCTAAAAATGAAGATTTTTAGTTTCGTGAATGAGATAGGTATTGACGAAGGTTATGCGCTTGCATGGCAATTCAACCCTTGTTTGTCACTCGAGGTACAAAGACGCTTTCGGAACTTGATCCTGCGTTAATAAAACCAGCATCCGGAGGGAGCAAATACCGGCGCAATGGAATTCGGAGGTTCGAGTGTAACCATCGTTTGAACCACGCCGTTTTTTAGCAGCCACCTGCCTGTTTTGCCCCGTAGGTTGCTTGGTCAACGGTGTATTTGTCTCCGGCACTTGAGGAAAGTTGATCAATGAGGCCTTTGCACGAGAAGCCCATCATACTGAGATACTGCTTCGCAGATTTCACCGCCTCCTGGTTCCAATCAATGTTCAGGCTGTCCACTGCTACCGTAGCGTCAGAAATCTCGTAACCATCCCCTGCATCCGATGAGAGTTGATCAATAAGCCCGTTCCGTGAGAAGCCCGCCATACTGAGATACTGCTCTGCAGATCTAACGGCATTATTTTGAGGCCCAGTCAAATCTCCCGCCCATATGGGCGCTGCGACAAACAAAGCGGCAGTCAGTACTATCTTCAAAAAATCCATTGAAATATCTCCATAACCCATACGGCGCCTCTAACTTCCTCGAAGCCCTTGCCTCATGGTGCAACTTTACAGGGGGGCTGTGTGTAAAAGGCAAATAGGGCTGTTTTTAAGCATCGGTGTTTAGCAACTGCTTGAATTGACGCTGCTGTGTCGTTTCTGCGTCCGAAACCGAACGATTACCGTACACCACTCTGCCTGTATGTCCGAAGTACAACTACAAACGGACAGCCTGATAGTTCCGTACATCCCTTACGGTCAGGAGGTTACGCTCAATGGGACGAAATCACCCGTTAAGCTTAAACCGCTCAACGTAGGATAATTTCAGAATTCCAAGCGGCCCCCACTTAGCACGGCATCAATTAATTTTTGTTATGCTCTTCCGGAAATACTGTGGTCTAAATAAAATGATGAGCACAAAAATTCAAGATTTTCATATGACAGAGCTTGCTCTATTGAGCCATTTTCTGGGTGGAACTTAATCCTCGATACGGGAGCCGAAACTGCCAAAGGAAAGAGCACCTGTGTCTGTTTATAGGTTTGAAAAAGGTTACTCACTGCCTGAACCATAAGTGGATCGTCAGAATTTTCGGCATCCGACAACAGAACCAGGGAAGCCAAAATTTTTCCTGTGTTGTCCCGTAACCCAGCAATATATAATTGCTTAAGTGATAAATGAGCTTCAACAGGGGAGATAGGTGACTGAACGGGAAAGGTGGTTAATGTTGAATCTCCGCTGTAAACACATAGAAATATCGACATTGCTTGCATTCTAATTTCCTTATATTCATCCAAATGAAAGTTCCCGAAAAATCAAATTGTTTACTATTTTAGGTTCTCTGACTTGTCTTTTAAGGGAAGTGTAAATTTGTATCGGCTATAGGCGGGGGGAACTTTAGGTATTTCTACCTTTAGGCTCCATCAATTATCCTGCTTCCAGGATCTAACACTGATGCCGTCGTTTATCCCAGTTGCTGATGTGGCTAAGATGCGCATAGCGCATGAAGGCGACAAATAGTGTCATATCTGATACCTCAGCTTATGGTCGCCGGTAACGCGGCGCAGCCGCCCCGGTTTGATAGGTTCCACCGATGCCCATCCCTCGCCCTGCCAGACCATTCCCGTTAACAGCTACTAAATGCCAAGGTACGCGGTCGGAGTGGTCCTGGCGAAGCCAGGGCGTATCTCCGCGTTAGCGCCTTTGGCGCTTACGAGCGTGTACTTCAGAGCTAAAGCCACACCTCTCAAAGCGACACAGCTTTAATAGTTACAACATCCACTTTTAAAGCCACTCTGTTCCGGGCCGTTGGCCCGGGGCGGGGCGGCTTTTCAGGTGGGCGGAGGGGTTGCGTTTGCGCTCGGTGCTGGGGGTTGATGTGGGTGAGATTTGGTGAATGTTGTAACTAATGTCAGCGGTGGTATGCCCCGGCTTGTCCGGGGAGCTACTTCTTCTTTTGCCCTGGCAAATGATGCCGTTGATAAGGTGTGGTTGCCCTGAGCAGAGCGAAGGGAGCTACTCCAGATGCCATGCCGTAGGCTGGCTCAGGAGTACTCTTTCTTTAGAAAGCTTGTTTTGTTCAGAAGTAACGTTCGAAATTAATCACATCTGAAGAGGGGTTTTCGAAGTTAATAGGATGCCTCAACCAGGGGATTTATCTCTTCGAATTTAAACGATTATTTCTTAATCAGACGTTGGCCAGCGCCGTATCGTGAGCATGCCCCGACCGTCGCCGGTGCACATTTTGGCGGATAACAGACGTGGGGAAGCCTGCCAGGCATCCGCGAACGGAAAAAATGCTAGCATCAGGCCCGCGAAATCGCAGGAAGGGGAAAGGTTTAGAGAGGAATGTGGTTAAGACAGTGGAACGCCGGCGCGCTCCAGGAGCCGCTGATAAAACGTCTCAGCATCCGTGGACAGCAGCGTCGGGAACTCGGCTTTGAGGGCACTTTCCAGCGACATTTGCGCAACCGTGGTGAGCAGACCACTGGCCGTAAAACGCCGCCAGGCGTTCTCATGCGTGGCCGTGCTATTTTTGGGACGCAGCTGCCGCACTTTACGCGCCTGTTCGTCAAGAACGGCGCCAATATCTGCCTCAGTTCGCGCTTTTTCATCGCGCAGCTCCGGGCTGACAACCCAGCGTTTTATCTGTCTCAGACGGTTTTTAAGTGAATGGTGGCGGTCAATACTGATGCCCAGACGCGCCATTTTGAGCAGGTGACGCTGATATTTCTGCTGCATCGACTCCGCCAGTCCGCTGGCTACCGCCCACTGGCGATATTTATGCAACCACTCCCGGATGCTTTCAACGGCGATGCCGCGTGAGGTAAAGCATTTGTCGGTGAGAAAAATTCGCATGGGCTTGTTCTGGCCAGAATCGGCGTCGCGGTCACGGTGTATCACCACGTAGTCCAGTTGCTCCATCACCCGCAGGGCATGGAGCAGAACGTCATAAGCTTTACGACCGTTCTCATAAACATGCAGCGCATTCATGCGGCGGGCAATCTCTTCCACCGGCAGCATCATTTCGAAAAGGTAATCGCTGTCCGGGCTGTAGTCACAATTTGCGGCCAGAACCAGGGACAGAGAAGTCAGCGCCTCACGGCTCTCAGAGCGTGGGGTAATCCGCATAGGTTTAGGGGTAAAGGAAGGGTCAGACGCACGGGAGTACGGCGTGTAACCAGTACGGCGAAGCGCGATCAGATCGGCATTTCGCCGCCAGTCATGCTGACGGAAGCAGGCCACCACTTTTGCAGCCATGCCGCGCGGCGTTTTGCCCGTGTAGACCGGCTGGTTATTGCGGTGCGTCTTCGACTGCCCTTTGCGCAGACGGTTAGCTTCACCCCGGCGCGAAGGACGATAAACACTGGCAGAAACACTGTTTGCTACCGGTGAGAATGGAAACAGTTGTTCAGACACGGCTCCCAACGCTTATGTTGCGCCGGAGGAGTTGACCTTTAAAAGGCATAAATCTATACTCCCTGCATAGAGCAACAACTCTATACAGTTTTAGTGAGCCCCGGTTATCTTTCCTCGCCCGCCAAAGTGAAGAAGATATTCGGGGTTTTTGCTTTTCTGGGCCTGTAAAACCTTCTACACAGTACCCATTCCCTGCCACCTTACGGCGTGGCTCACCAAAATTCTCTAACTGATCAGCAATCTAACACCGGATCCCAAAACACTCAAGAAAGTTATTCCGTAACGTCTCCAGCTAACCGACTGCTCGCGGTTTTGATTAATACTTCGAGCATCTCTGTTTGCGTAAGACCTTCTGCTTCGCATAAGCGTTGAAACTCTTCTTTCAGCGCATTCTGCACGTACACACGGATCTCTTTATGGGTGTCTTTTCTACGAGCAACCAGAGCCTGCTGTCTTTCTGACGTCGACAATGGATTGCCTTTCCTGTAAGGGCGTTTATTTTTCGATGAGGAAGAAGATACATTTGTGGATTGTGACATTTTTGGCCTCCCCAAGGATCTGCATATATCGTTTGGGAAAGCCTACTATAGATTCATTAAATCAGCAGCATAAAAAGCATTTTCACTCCCGTTGGCGCGGGATAAGACAAAAATGCGAAAAGAGGTAACGTTCGCCATTCAGAACGCCGGAGGGTCTCTGTCAGTACGATGACACCCAGTCTTTCCCTAACGCCCAGCGCGACTGCCAGTGGGTCAGGTAGGTTTGTGCCAGGTCAGGTACATCGTGCAGTACCAGAGCGTTCTCCGAATTCGACCGCGCGGCAGACAGGGTATAGTTATATGATCCGGTTTCGACCGTCTGGCCATCAACAATAATCACCTTGTCATGCATGATTTTAAACTGGCTGACGGTACGCACCGGGATCCCCGCATTCACCAATAAATTCATCGCGGCCACACTGGCTTTCCCGCGATTGCCGCCCTCATCCAGTACCACCTGGACGTCGACGCCCCGTTTCTTTGCTTCGACCAGCGCACCGGCAATGTCGGGCGAGGTAAACGAGTACCCCATCAGGCGAACGCTTTGCCGGGCATCATTCACCGTTTGCAGTACCAGCTGCTGCGCGCTGCCTTCCGGTGAGAATCCCACCTGTACCGACGGGCCCGCGCTGGCGGTGCAAACGCCCACATTCAATAACATGGCCAGTAAGGCCACCCGCAATCTGTTGTTCTTCATCAGTCTGTTTCCTCCTGGTAGGGCAATGCATAAATCCCTGATGACACACTGGCGGTCAGCAGGCAAAAGGAACCTTCGCCACAGGACGCGTCCCAGGTCAGGTTTTCCGGCACGCAATTGGTCAGACAGGTAATGGCCACCTTCAGTGCCTCATGGTGCAATCCCGGATGCGTTCTGAAACACACCCGCTGATGCTCGATATCATCATCGCTGAACATAAAGCCATGCAGGTCAAAAAAGTGGATCGACAGTGCTTTTTCACCCTTCATCGTTTTTCTCCTGACACCGCGCAAAGCCACCTCATACCCGGTGGCCTGCACGACCTCGCCTTATTTCATCGCATTATCGATGGCCTGCTGCATCACCTGAGCGGACACGACACCCGGAATGACGGTCGTGTTGTCAGCGGTCGCGTTCTCTGCCGGCATCACGATGATCCCCGGCGTCCCGGTTAATCCCAATAGCTCTGCCAGCGCACTGTTACCCGCGATCAGGGCATCTGCCGCTGTGCGGTTCGCGACGTCTTCTTCTCCTGCGCCCGCTGCCGTGGCCACTTTTTCAATATCGTCTGACGTCAGTTTCCCTTCGTTATGGCCGGTGCCGTAAATCCCGTTGTGGTAGACCATATAGGCATCAGCCCCCTTCTGTTTCCAGATGGCCAGACCCCGGCGTGACGCCTGCGTAGACTCGGGGTAATGCCCGGCAAAAATCGTCCAGTCACGAAAAGCAAACCGCACATCCGGGTTGCTGACCATGACCTGCTCCATTACCGGGGCCATCATGCTGCAGGCGATACATTCGTAATCAAAAAACTCGGTCACAATCACTTTCGATTTTTGCGGGCCTTTCACCGGCACGCCGTCAAGCTGCATCAGCAGCCGGTGCCCCTTCAGCACCGACTGTGCCATCAGCTGTGCCTTGATGGCTGCCTGCTGTGCCTGCAGCTTTTTGCTCACCTCGATGAGCACCTGCGGATGGGCCACCAGGTAGTCGGCGGCAATCTCGCCGATGCGTGACTGCTGCGCCGGTGTGAACTCTTCCGGCTCTGCGGCGCCGGCGTGGATTGAACCGAAAGTAAAACTCAGGGCGAGCGAAAGCGCCGCCGCGTTAAAACGGTTTGTCATGATGATGTCTCTCGAAGAAGGATCCCGGTGTCACCGGTGAATAAAAGGTTGAGCCGCTGCCAGGATGTGTCGCGGTGTGGATTAACGTTCTTTCTGAATATTTCGGACGGCTTCGTGGGTAATTTCTTCCCGCTCCGGCTCCCGGCCCCGACTTTCGGGCGGCAGCGTCAGTTGCCCCTGCTTTTCCAGTTCACGCGCCGCGCTGGCCAGCGCCCGCTCTGACAGGTCATTTTGCGGGTTTTTAGCGGAGCCGTGCGCTTTATCCTGCTCGGCCTGCACGTAGCGGAGTGCTTCTGCAGACACCAGGCTTCCCTGCGCGTTTTCAACCGGCAGAGCCGTACTGGCGAACTGCCCGGAACCAGCCAGTGATGCCAATACGGCCTGAACGGCACCGTTGTTGCCCTGCAGGGCTTCGTTTTGGGCAAGCAGACCGGACGCCTGACGGATAAGTGCGGCGTAGTCAGGCTGTTTCTCTCCTGGCAGTACCGGCACCTGTTGCTGCATCGACTGCACCACCTGCTCAATCAGACGAGCCGACAACGCTGTTTTTTCAGCGCCGTCAGATGCCCCTGTCATAACGTGCAACGGAGGCGTTTCAGTGACGAGTGCCCGTGCGGCATCACGTAACAACGCGGACTCATCCTGACCTTTAGCCTCCTGCGGCAAGCGTTCTGGCAGTGCAGGCCGCACCTCTTCAACAGCCCGGAGTGCCTGCCGAAGCAGGGCAGACTCATCCGCCGGCCTTTCTTCTGCCGGCAGATACCGCAGGATCTCCTGCAGCTCAGACTGGACCAGCCTGAGCAACGTGGCATCCGGCCTGACGGTCCGGTCAGTCACCCCGCCCGCCACTTTCAGCAGCTGCGCGGACGGCATCTGCCGGCCGGTGAGCAGCAATACGCCTGCCGCCGGATTGCCTCGCGCCGCCGCCAGTGCCTGCGCCATATCGCTGACCACAATCGTGTCACCGTTGCGGCTTTTTTGCACCACCGCCGCCTGGGCGCCCTCGGTCGTCAGCTGGCGTACCGGCCCGGTCTGTATCTGGCCGGTGTCTGACTGAAGGGGAAACATCGTCAGACCCGCCGTTTTGCCGTTGCCGTCATAAACCGGTAACGCCAGATGCGGCATCGGATATTTCCTGGTCGGCGGAATAATCCGCGCCGTCACGGGGTTATCTTTTAAGCCCTGTTCCCGCAGGTAGGTTCGCCCGATGGCCGTTTTGCCCACCGGCTGCCCCATCGCCCAGATGCTCCGGGCCTGCGCCCGCTCTGATTCCGGCTTCAGGGCATCATGCGCAGTCGTCGGGCCGTTATCTTTTTGCCGCAGCGTATCCATCCAGTCACGAAGACCATCGGTATAAATCTGCACATGATCGCGCGCACGGGAGGCGTTAATGTAAAAGGCCCGCATGCCGCTCATTCGCTTACGCGCACCCTCCGTCCCCTCCAGCGCAATCACATAGTCCGTACTGGCCCCCTGTGCGCCGTAGCCGGTCACCGCCCAGGCATAATCGATGTGCTGGTCTGCCAGCGTCATGCCCGGCGTAATGACCTTTTCGCCGCCGGCGTTTTTAAGCACCACCTCGCCATTGTCACGTAGCGTTTCTACCCGGTACTGTTCATGGGCATCATGGCCTGCCTGCTTCTGCGTTTTGCTCATGCGCACGCTGTCACCTTCCCGCAGCTCAATCTCACGCCGTTCAAACACCTCAATTTCGGTGGCGTTTAGCTCTTTCGGGGAGTAATAGTGCATGCGGTGATTTTCATCGCGCAAAAAGACACGCTCCGTTCCCAAATCGATGCCGGTCACGCTCAGATATCGCTCGTTGGCCAGCACCACCTGCCCCGCCTTCCAGTCATTAATGCGGTTAAAATCGTGACGACCGCCGGTAATGCGATCCAGTATCGGGACGGTCACCGCCTTCTCCCCCAACGCCCCTTCTTTTAACATGGCCTGATGAATGTATTTATTGATCATCTGCCGGTCCTCATGCAGCTGCACCACAATCATGGTGCGCTCACGGGCATCCGGTGTCCGGCTCATGTAGTCCACGGTAATACGTGTCCACGGTGATTCGGTTTCGACCACCGAGTAGCCAGGGGCCTCCCAGGATCTCAGCCGGGGCACCGTCTTCGGTGACACTCTCTCCATTTTCTCGAGGGCAGCACCGGCTTTGTTTTCAATGACGCTGTAAACGGCAGACTTCAGGTCATGATTACGCTGGCGAACGATTTCGTTCATCACGGCCACGTCGATGGTACTGCGCTCCTGCATCAGCGTGAATGGTGCCCCGCTTTCCGGTGACTGCAGCTGACCGGTATCGCCCACCGCAACGGCCCGGCCCTCTCCGCGTGATATCGCCTGATAGGCGGCAGCGGTGTCCTGATTCCCCAACATCGAGGACTCATCAATCAGAAAAAGTGTCCTGGCATAACGCACGTCTTCGCCCGCCGCCGTGCGCTGTTGCCAGTCCACCACGAAGGATTTAAGGGTCTGCGCCTCGATGCCAACGTCACGCATTTCCTTCACCGCGCGGTGCGTCGGGGCAAGCCCAATCACGAGCGGCCGTTCACTTTCCGGCAGGGTGTCAATCGCGGCTTTCACCGCCCGGAACTGGGTGGTTTTCCCCACGCCGGCATAGCCCTGTACGGCAGTAAAGCGATCGGGGCTTTGCAGGATAAGCGTCGTGGCGGCCTTCTGCCCGGCGGTCAGCCCATTAAGCAAGACCGGGTCCATCGTGGCCATCAGCGGCGTCTGGGTATTTTTACCCGTATCAATTTCCCGGATGATGGCCTTTTCCATCTCCCAGATCGCCCGCCCCACAAATCCCCCACCGCCGCCGACTTTCACCGGGATGAGGTCTCCCTCTTTCACCTGCCTGGCCACTTCGCCCCGTAACGCCCCCAGATTATTGAAGAACGTGCCCGCCTGCTCCAGCAGCTTCACCTCTGAGAAAGCGACGTCCTTCATCTGGGCAACCGCCCGCGACACGGCCTTTTGCGCATCCGTGAGTAATCCTGCGTTTAACGCGGCCAGCGCTTCCCCGGCGTCTTCCTTGCCACTGGCCTGGCGGACTAACGCCAGCGGTGAACGGGTGGTGCGCATCCGACCGAGTTTCTCTTCCGCCTTGTTTTGTGCTTCACCGGTAAAGATTTCCGCCTCATGGCCCGACTGGGCCAGGGCGTTCATGATGTTGCCGGACAGGTCACGGGCGTTGAGGCTGGCCAGCACGATACCGTGCTCATTGTCCCGGCTCCCCGGTGCGCTGACGTAGCCGTGTGTCAGATACAGCGGCCGGTCGGTCGCGACCTGCAGCGGTTTTTTCTGGCCATCGCGCTGCACCGTTAATTTTCCCTCACTGACGGCAGTGACCGTCAGCCGGTCGCGGGCTTTCAGCCCATTGGCTTTGTCTGCGGCCAGGGCAAACAGCTGCTCCCCCTGAGCAACGTGCAGCTGTTCACGGGTAAACAGCCGCCAGTCACCGGTCAGGTCGCTCAGTTTTACGCGGCTCAGAACGCCGTCGCTGTCGATAAGTGACAACATGCGCGTCTCCTCATGCACCCGGTCAAGGGTGTAGTGGCGGGTCTCATTTTTGTCTGACCGGTCTTCCAGCACCATCCCCGCCCGGTACGTGGCCGGGAGCAGGCGTTCTTTCACGCTGGCATAGACCGGCGTTCGGGCTTCGACGGTCACGCCGTCCCGTTCAAGCTTGCCGGCGTTTTGCAGGGCGTCACGGATAATGCCGGTCAGGTGCTGCTGCTCGCGGGCGCCGGTGACCAAGGCGGTGACGGGGGTGTCCGGTGAACTCAGGTCAGCATAGCGTTCAGCCAGTGCCCGGTAACGGTCACGCTTATCGCCGATACTGATCACCCGTGCTTCCAGCCCCGCCACCGGTTCGGTCAGACCATGACGGGGCACACCGGCGGATGACAGCACCGACAGGGCGTTGGCATTGGACTGCCGCCCGGCGCTGTCCAGGAAAATAAGCTGGGCGTCTTTCTCCTTCGCTTCGCCGCTCAGGACCAGCATCTCCTTGAGTCCGAGCCGCTCCGCACTTTCCACGATGAGCGTGCTGTGCGCAGAGAGACTGAACCCCTTATCCAAAACGCGGCTGCGATAGAGGATGTCGTCTTTGAGCAGCACAGATTTGCCAAAGCTCAGGCCCCGTTCGGCAGAACTGGCCAGTATTTTCACCTCGCGGCCATGCTCACGTGACATTGTCACCAGTTCTTCCGTCACCTCGCGCAGACGACCGATTGACGCCGGCGCGTTCAGGATGGCCACCGGCGCAAATTCCACCGCTTTGAACCGCTCAGGCGTGTCGATGTCGGTCTGCCGGAAACTGACCACTTTCCCTTCTTTGACGATATCGGCCGCCAGGGCCTGCACAGACAGTTCATCCAGCAGATGAATATGCGAGGTAAATACCCCTTTGTCCCCGTCCAGCGGGGCCAGCAGGTTTTCACCGATGGCCCGGTCAATCGCCTTGCGCAGATTAGGGATCGACTGTTGCCCTTCCCCCGCCTCATGCGCCGTCATCAGCAGGTCACCGTAGGTAAAGCGGGTGCGGGTGTCACTGAGCACCGAAATCGCAGTACGCACCGCCTGCATGACGCTCGGCGGCATCGGACGTTCTTCCGCCTGTTCAGGCGTCACAGCCCGCGTTTGCGCGGCATCCATCACGTCTTGTATGTTGAAATTCAAATCGGCCATCTGCTGATCCCACCGGGCCTGCAGGCGGTTGCGCCCGGCCTGCGTCTCTGGTTTGACGATGGGTGGTTCCGCCGGTGCGTCCTTTGCACCCGTACTTTTTTCCGGCGTTACCTGTCCGGGTTCGGTTAGACTGACCGCCTCAGCGGTCGTGCGGACAGGGGCTATCCCCGGTTTACCCACTTCGGCTGCCGGTTCCGACGGTAAATCCACGCGCGCAGGGGACGATGATGGCAAGCTGGCAGTGTCAACTGGCGTCAGTGACGGGGCATCCGGCTTGCGTGTGCCCTGCGCATCAACTTCATCGAGTCCGTAACGGCTGATATCGACCTTTTTCTGCCGGGTGTCTAACGCCGCGACGTCGCGGCTTTTCAGCGACGCCTCATCCCCGACCTGGGCGGCGATTTCACGGTGGCGGGACGAAAACTCCTCCAGCACCGCCTCCGGAAACCCTTTGATTTCCCACAGTTCATGCTTGCCGCCGGTGAGTTCTGTCTCATACCCCATCGCCTCGGTTTTCACCTTCAGGCTGTTGCGGTAGATTTTGCCGAAGCTGACCTGATGGCGGTACATCGTCTCAATAAACCCGGCACCGTAAATAGCATCAGTGGCCAGCGCCTTCCACTTCCCGTCCAGCTCGGTCACGTTGGCAACCACGGCATGGGTGTGAATGGCCGGATCGAGATTGCGTGACGTATCGTGGGTAAAGAGCGCCGCCACCATCTTGCCGGTGGGGACGATCGAGGTGATGCCCTCCTTCGTGTCACGGGCGGAAATCGTCTGCTCCATGATGGCCAGCGTTTCTTTGACCGCCTCAATATGGGCCTGCAACAGGCGCTTATCGCCGCCGGCCAGGATAAGCATTGAGACACTTTTCGGTGCAGAAAAAGTGAAGTCGTGTCCGGGCCGGTGCACATGGTTACCTGACACCTCTTTCCCCAGCTCCACGCCATTCGGCAAACGCCCGTGCAGGACATTGGTGAACGCCTCAAGATCAACGTTCCCCTCAAGACCCAGCTCACGGGCGCCTTCCCCCAGCCACTGGCTTTGCAGGTCATCGAGAAAATAGTAGTTATCTTTGCTGCTGTAATAGCCCGCCGCGTCTGCAGCAGACGCAACGGAGGCAACGGTCATCATCGTTCAAAACCTCCGGGTTCGTGGTGTTCATCCATATGCTGGTACGCGTCATAATCATCGTGGTGTCGCAGAATGTTCTGTTCCTCCTCGGCCATCGCGCGGTTTGCCGCGCCGTACTCCGCCGCCTGGGCCTCATCCAGGCTTTCCGGTGACTCCTTCCGCGCACCCAACGTGCGCAGAACAAGATCACCCTTTTCATCCACTTCCACGTCCATCTGCAGATCCGGTGCTTCCCCCTGTGCGTCGGCGGCGCCCTCGCTTTGTGCCCCGTCGGCCTGTGAAGCAGGCTTACGGCGTTTAAGCGCGAGCAACTCCAGGGCGCTGAGGCCGGCCAACGGTTTCATGTTGTTGGCAGCAACAGACAACACGGGTGGGTTTTTCAGCGCGGCAGAGTTGTGTGGTTGAGGGGGTACGGCGTGAGTCGTTATGGCGGGTTGCGGTACTACAGGTTCAGGTTTAGTTTGTTTGTTGGCCTCTATCTCGGGTGCTACGCCCTTTTTCACCGTTTCCGCCAGCGGAGGAGCCTGTCGCATACGCGGGGTGAAAGGGCGAACATTCGCTGGCAGTATCGGCGCATCAGAGGGTTCGGATGCTTCTGAACCCACGCCGTCAGTGGCGGTTTCGGGCTTTTCAGCGTCGTGTTGTTTTGATTTTTCCACGCCCCTGGCAACCGGGGGCGTGCTCTGACTGACGGCGGACACGAGCGGGATATCGGCCTGCTTTCCGGTCTGGACAGTTTTCTGCCGGTCGGCTTGCGGTGTCACCGCCGGGCTGGATGACTGACCGGCATTTTTCGGTTCCTCTGCGGCTTTCTGCCCTTCCAGAATTTCGTCGCCGGTCGGGAAGACAATGCCCGCCATGCGCGTCGCCTGTTCGTTCTTGCTGATGACCTGTTCCAGCTGGGGACTGAGCACATCCTTGAAATCGCGCGCTATCAGCGCCTTGTGATATTTCTTTTGTGCCCGGTACTTCAGATCCAGTTTCACCACCGGGTATTCACCCGGCAGGCGGGCATAGAAACGCAGGTTCGGCATCGACATGATGTTGTCATAATCGACCACCGGCTCATTGACCTTGTCGCGGCTGATGGAGATACCGTCACGGATTTGGTCAAGACCGTAGCTGTTCTGCTCCCGCGCCTCACGACGGCGCTGATGCCCCAGCTCTTCCTCTACGATTTTCGCCACTTCGGCGCTTGGCGAACGGCCATAGAAACGGGTGTTCAGCAGGTCAAAAATAGACTTGGCCACCTCACGTCCGTACACGTTGATAAGCTGTGGCATGTTCTGAATGCCAATAACAAAACAACCGCCAAATTTGCGCCCTTCAGCCAATGTCTCGGCAAACTCGGGGATTTTTTGCAGGCTGGTCTTTTCATCGACGACAAACCACACACGGCGGTCGGGATCTTCCCCCATGCTTTGCAGATAAATCGTGGCCATCGACAGCCACATGGATATCAGCGGACGAACCGACTTGCGATGACGGGCCGTGGTGGAGATAAACAGCCAGCTTTTGTCGTACCGGACGTCGGTCATCCACTCCCGGATGCTGAACTCGGGTTTCCCCTCCTGGTCAAGGCCCTGCAGGTATCGCAGCGCTTTGGCGTAGTTGGTGACCACCGAACGGATAGAGATGGCCGTTTTCTCAATTTTTTCCTCAACCAGGTTGGCAGAGGGGGTGTTTTTGAGAAATTCGCGCAGACTTTTCAGGTCGATAGACAAGAGCGCGGTCAGGAATTTCTCAATACTGCGGTCGCTATGTGAGGCAAACTGCATTGCCGTATCGCTGAAGATGGTACGCGAAGAGGACACCCAGAACGGGTCAGACTCCCCCTCCACCGGAATAAGCGAGGCCGTCAGGTTCTCGTAGTCCACCACTTCCCGCGCTTCCCGCCACAGCACCCAGTTCTCGCAGCGCTTATCGTGCGGGTTGAGAATTTTGTCGATACGTTCGTCATAATGCGTTTCGGTAAAGGTGCCGCCGGAGTCGTAGACAATCGCCCGGTCACCCCGTTTACGTATGTAGTCAAGCAGCCAGCGGATAAGGGTGGATTTACCGACGCCGATGGTGCCGTGGATCAGATAGTTCATCACCTCGGCATGCCTGACCATGTGCAGGCCACCAATCTGCAGATCTGACTTCTGCCCGGCCTTTTTCAGCTGCCGGTTTACACTGGCCAGGTCATCCGTCAGCGTCATGCCGGAGAGATAGGTGTCTTCACTCTCTTTTTTTCCAATGCGCCCCACGTACCAGGCAATCACGCTGAACAGCAGCAAACACACCGTGCCGCAGCCTGCGGCACTCAGCTTTAAGTTATTCACCAGCTGGCCGCCCATCGACTGCATCCAGGGGTCAGCCAGCAGCTGTCCCAGCGTCAGTTTGGTGGTGCACAACTGTACGCCGCTATTGCAGTGCCAGCTGATATCCCAGGTCGCCGGGCTTTTCGGGTTCATCAACGGCACAAAGCTGGATAACAGCCTGCCGGTCCAGTACCAGAAACCGTTATTCAGCACATCGGCGGAGGTGACAGCCCAAAATACGCCGCCGGTGGATAACAAAAACAACAGTAACAGCCAGTTCAATATCCACTGGTTGACCTGGGCAAACATACGCAGGCGGTAGGCCGTCATCTGGCCCCCCTGCGTGAGGTATTTCGGTGTAAAACTCATGGTTCAGCTCCGGCAAACGCGCAGGCTTAAGCCGCCCGGACGGGCAGCTCAGGGATGGTTGGTAAACAAACGGGGGATGAAATTCAGTGATAAAACGAATAAGTCTTAGGAAACGACAACGGCTAATTCCGCCGCGCAGCGGTCAGGTTTGACTCATGCGATTAAGCGGGAACGCCGGGGAATTACTGACTCAGCAAGGTATCTGTAACTGTAAATCGAAAGAAAAAAAAGCAGCTTACGAGAAACACGAACAGGCCGCTTCCCTGAATCTGAATACTCCAGTCAAGACCGATACTCACGGCAGTAAATGCCGTCAGGATGGCCACCATCAGATGAGATAGCATCAAGTATTTGCCTGCAAAACGCATAAATGGCATTAGGCCAAGTGCTGCAACCCGCTTTCGCTCAGGGATCAGGGGCAATATCACCCCAACAAGCGCGATCACGCTGCAAAGATTTGCAGTATACGCAGCCGTGAGCTGCTGGGGGCCCCACTGGCTTCGTAGCGGCACGGCAAGAATAAGCCGGACGCCAGAAAACAGCATTAGCGCCCATACCCAGAACAGTACCCGTTTTGAAGTCTGAAAAAAAAACATGTAGTTCTCTCCAAATAAATATCACCGCCTTCTGCGGCCTTCAGTGTGCAACGGTGGCGGATTACGATGCCCTAACGATGACTGAACTGCGCCTGGATAAGTGCTCCGGTTGTTCTGAACAGGAAAGCCACCGCGTTTATCATGGCAACCGTGACAGACGACAAAAATGCACCCACCGCCAACACCAACGTTATCAGCAGTACGACCGGCAACGCGTCAGGCAGCATATCGCTGCGGGTCTGGCGTAAGGCCAGCGAGAAGGCGTACAAATTACTGTCGTGCATGATGAACTGCTGCAGGGCGACGCCGTGATGCCAGAGAACAAACGCGCTCCAGATGAAAAACAGGGTAAACCAGGCCATCAGGCTACGGGCACTTTTGTATTGCGTGAGCAATTCCTTCAGTTGGGCGTTTAGCGGCAACGCTCGTCACAGTCTGGACGCGGAGATTGGCGTCTGGACGAGGAAGCGGAATATCACAGGAGGAAAAGCAGGCACGGCCACCGGAGAATTAAAGGGTGGCGTGTAGGGTTGTTACGTTATGCATGGAGAAGACAGGGTATTCAGATATTAACCTGAAAAAACGTAATACAGGAAACTGGGGAAATTCATCCTATAAGAGATTTAGCCTTGGCACGTATTTCAGCCAACTCGTTTACAGCAACCGTTCCTTTTTTGGTTATCTTTCTGGCTCGCCAGTCAACACAGGTCACCTGATCGGCTAGGGCGACACCCTCACGGCTTCCTGATAATTCCACTTCGAACGGGTAGTTTTTGACTTGTGTCGTACAGGGAACACAGAGTAAAAGCCCCACTTTGTTGTTATAAGCAAAAGGACTGAGGACAACGGCAGGACGATGCCCTCCTTGCTCGTGTCCCGCGACAGGATCAAAATCAATCCAGATCAAATCCCCCGAGTCAGGTACAAAACGGGAAACCATCAGAGTAACTCCTTGCCTGTCGGAGCACCAAAATCGGCTTTATCATGGATATTATCAGCAGAGATCCCCGCCAGAAGAGCATCCAGCGAGTATTCTTTTACTCTCGTTGGAACGATGATGATGCGTCCTTCTTCCACGACAATTTCAACGGTATCATCAATGTTCAGAGAGGCTGCTTTCATGATTGCAACCGGTAGCCTGACTGACGGGCTATTGCCCCATTTTTTTACGATAACTTGTGCCATTTCTTCACCCTCGCGTATCAACAATGATGATACTGTATCATTACTACTTTTAGTGTCAACTTTGTTGATACGTATTGATTAACAAGAGGGCTGACCGGATGGCACAGGACCGTGTGCCATCCGGTAATGCATAAACGAGTGGGGAAAGGTTAGTTCATGATTCCGGCGACGGATTTGGCCAACTGAGCTTCCAGAACCGGTTTAGCTTCTTCGAACTTGAGGTTCACCTTGTTGGCGTTAGAAACCACGCGTGTCTGGTATTTCATGCGGTTACCTTCTTCACTGCTGGTCTGCACCTTCACACCCGAGTTACCCTGGCGTAATGCGGCGATGTTATCTGTTGTTACGGTCGCTTTGCTGCGTTCCGAAATCTGCAGATCGGTCACCATTGTGTAGTTGGTGTCTTCTACCATCGCGTCTGCCGCCATACCGGCAAGACCTGCGGCCAGTCCTACACCCAGGATCGCACCGCCAGATGTACTGTTATATGCGGTGATACCCGCCCCTAGTGCGGCACCTGCGGCAGCACCTTCATAGCCCGTTGAGAGCAGCCCCTGCGCCTGACGCAGGTCCATTTTCTCGGCTTTCAGGACGTTGGCCTGGATCCAGTAATAGGCAGAGTCCGGTGACGACGTGACGTTATAGCCTTTAGCACGCAAATCCTGTGCTAATAGCGTTTGCAGGTCGCTCATGTCTTTGTCAGAGGTGTTTCGGATCTGGATATAGACCGTTTTTTCGCTGGATGGCTCCAGCCACACGGTCTGACTCATCTGTGTTTTCACATCGAGGCTACGTTTTTTGATGGCGGTGCCCATCGCGCTACAACCGGAAAGTACCAGACATGAGACGACCACAGCCGCCACAAGAGAATTGCGGTTTTTCATTTACTGTTTCCTTGTCAAAAAATGGGGCAGGCACGCCCCGAAACATTTGCTATTTGGATATAAATCTGGAGGGTGAAACCCTTCCGTTAGAATTACAGAAGGGTTATCGGCAGTAGGGGATGTAACTTAAATATTTTTGACCAACTTGCTGATTTTTTCTAAAGCCATTCCTGAACCCAATCGGCTTACCTCTGAACCAATTACTATACCCATAGCAAACATCATAACTAACAAGAGTGCGGGGATAGCAAAACAAAACCAAGGGGACATCGCTGCAAGCACCCCAGAACAAACCATCAAAAAAATGAAGAGACTGATTATTCTGCTAGTAACCTTGTGGAGGTGCTGCAATATAATGGATTTATTTCGAACATCGTCAGGCAAAGTAAGATACATCAACAGTTTATTATAAGTTAGTAGAACAAAGAATAATCCAATGATGGTTGTTGGAACTACCACGGCCCACCCTTCGGTTGCAAGGAAATGCATATATCCCGTTATGGTTTTCTCATTCCATTCCGCACTAAAATAAAATACAACTGTGCTTATGAAACTCAGGACGACCGATAATAAAGGAATTAATGAGACCTTCTTTAGTAGTACAGATGATGAAGGAATTAGACGTTTATTTGAATCTAAACTATCCATTAGGTAATTCACATCTGCTTCAACTTGTTCTACAGTCAAGTTTCCCATGCATGCCGTCCTTATATTAAACTAAGATGCCTTTTTCTGCGCTGCTCTAAGTTTTTCCAACTTCTTTTCAAATCCAGTTGTTTCAGAATTATCAACAACAGGTTTAGTCTGCCTAATGTCCTCTTCAGTGCGGCCAATCTGCTGGCTTTTCACCGCACCCTGATGCTCATTTCTGAGTATATCACTGGATGCCTGAACAGGGGTTTCATTTTGATCGATTTTCCCGCCATTTTCTCTAATGACATTAGAATTCGCAGATCTTTGTGCTGTAACCTGCGCCGCCACGTTGCTTGGGATACCTGCACCCTCCGCGTGCGCTCTCACTTTCTCCGCTGCTGAATTATAATTCTCAGTCATTGACGCTGAAGGCGGACCACCCTGCACGTTAAGATCTCTCTCCCGATTATGCAGGTTCACCTCATCAGCATGAACAGATTCGGCACCCCCAATCCGGTTCCGTTGTGGGCGGTGCGCTTCATCCTGTGTTGATTGGTGATTTTCGGCCACCGGCGCTGACTGCTGGCCACTTTGTACGTGGTGCTCCCGGTTATGCAAATTGACTTCATCGGAGCTTGCAGACGCCGTTCCTGTACCAGGAACCTGGGAAGTGCTGTGAACGTCCGGCGCACTCACAAACGGGGCAGTCCGTTGTGGGGTCGTTTCAAAGACGCCTGATGGTGTCGTTCCATTGACGTTTTCAGTACTGCCGGCTACCCCACTCGCTCCATAAGGCGCAGGGATTGAGTCACCTCCTGCGGTATGTTGCGCAGTGACCGCGCCGTATTCTAACGAGTTTGATGGTGTCAGAGGTTGTGTGTTTGTCTGTTCCGTCCGTGCGCCGTAGTTTTGCATGATTTCCGGCTCGAGACGCTCCTTCATAAACTCCGTGGCCGCTTCCCGCGCAGAGTTAACGTTGGTCAGAATACCCTGGGCATTATTACCAAATTTAGCCGTCGTCCAGTCCACGAATTCCTGGTTGTAGTTTGCATCCAGGCTGGCACTTTCGTTCTGGGCCAGCGTGGCCATCCGGCTGAATTCCTGACTTTTAGTGCTGCTGTCAGTGTACTGATGATACTGACTTTTGGCATCGTTCAGCGTCGCGGCATACTGCTCGACCTGGGAATTCGACTGGTTATCCGTCTGGTTGCCAGACTCGCTCACGCGCGCTGACGTCACCATATCCATGCCCTGGCGGAAATCCTTAACCGTCTGGCTGTTTTCGTCATGGCGGAAGTCTTTCCCTTCTGAGTGAGTATCCTGCGTACCGTGCGCACTGCCCGAGGTATGTCTCCAGTCAGTATTGATATGCGCCTCACCACCCACACTCACACCCGAGGCCCATTTGCCCAATTTCCCGACGAGCTGATCGCCAGAATCAACCTTAACATTCGCCGACATGCCTGCTCCCCCTGAACCCTGATTAGTGATGTCCATCAGCTGGTTGTAGGCCTCCTGGGTAGAGATATTATGGGCTTTACCATAGCTTTCAGCGGCTGACATCATCATGCTCGCCCCCCGTGTTGCGTTGGTGGCCTGGGTGTTTTCACTGCCCTGCGTCATGGAGGCGCTGTTACCGCTTTGGCTGGTTAACTGGTTCAGTTGCTGGAAGCCGCTGGTGACACTGTGGTTATACCCATCGAGCGCCGTTTGCGCCTCCTGCTGTGCCTGCCGCGACTGCTCCTGGAAACCGCTGCTCGCCAGTGAACTGAGTCGCATGTTAACCGGCAGGTTAGAGATGGCCTGAGACGTGTCATAGACGTTATGACCGTCAGCCGTCAGGGTGCGCATCCCGCCATTTTCCATCTGGTGGCTTTGTTGACCCATACGTTGCGACAGGTTGGTGTCAAATTTGTTGGCGTTAACGTTGTCCATCGACATGTTATTAAACGACCAGTTGCCGTCAGCGGTCGTGGATGCCTGCCCGCCGGCTGAGAACGCCGCCGAACTCATCACGCCACCCACCACCTGCGATGCCACCGAGGCCGCCCCTTTCGTCAGGAAAAAGGACAGTACCGGTATCGACATACTGAGATAGCCTGCGATATTGGCCACGTCAGAATGCTGCAGGGCAATGCGATCCTGATTCGCCAGCACCAACGCCGTTGAACCGGTTTTTGACTGGAGGTAGAAGTTGGCCAGGGAATTCAAAATCGCAAACATCACCGGCCACATCTGGAAATACAAAAACCCGCCGGCGTACAGCTTGAGGGTATTCAGCCCAAAGATGGTGTGGTTGACCAGGGCCAGCGCAATCACCAGCGGGAAAAGGCCAATAAGAATCAGCATCATCAGGGACTGGAACATCGGTAACGTTTGTGAGGCAATTGCCCCGCCCGCCGCCCAGCTCAGACGCTGTTTGGTCAGGGTCGATTCGGTGGCCAGATTCACCAGGTTTGCCGTATCCGAGGAACGGGCGGCAAACCCTTTCCAGCCGTCGCGGATGGCGGCATTGGTCACGTTGTTACGCATAATCTGTGAGGCACTCAGCCCGCCCGCATAGAAAAATCCGTAGCTGTCGTTCATGGCATTGCTCAGCAACGCATCCGCATTCACTTTACTGCCAAACACGCGGATCGCCATATCGTGCCAGCTGACGCCGCCCACCGAAATATCACTCCCCATCAGCGTTCTGATGGTTCCGGCGGCCTGCTGGCAGGTCACAAACTGCCTTACCCCGCTCACCGTCTGATAGATCCCCCGTAAAGGACTCGGGTTATTGGTGATCAGCGTCAGCGGGTCGGTGCTGTTCAGCAACTGGTTGATGGTGTATTTGTTGTTAAGCAGAATGTCGCCAATCACGCAGTTTTCGACATAGTCCGTTAGCATCTGTGCCAGCTGCGGGTTTTGCGTCCGAAAATTGGAGGTTTGCGCCACGATTTGAGAACCAAACAGCATCCCGCTCTTGGTATAGGTCAGCGAGTCCGGGCGCGATAAGGTGTAATCATACAACTGCGCCACCCCAAATCCCGCACTGGTGGTCAGTCCCGCGATCATGGCCAGCCCCAGCGGCACATTGTCCACCTCGTACACGGCGGCCGGGTCGGTGATGTCGAGGATTTGAACTGACCGTTTTGGCACCAGTAACACGGACGTAATAAACATGAATACGGCCAGCCAGTGCATAAACACGCGCGGATCACGGGTTTTGATAAAGGACACCATCACCCCCAGCACGCCAAATGTGCTGACAATGCGAAGCAAGGTATCAAACGTATCGGCCCCCAGAATGGTGACGACGCCGTTTAACACCTGCCGCCACATGTCCCCACCGAATATCGTATAGATTTCAGTCATTGCTGGTCCCCCAACGGTAGTTACCCTGATATGACGTTGAAATAATGGTTGAGACCTGTTGCTGGAGGTACTGCATGTTGCGGTCAATACCGTCCAGCGCGTTCTGATCGGCCGCCGACTGCAGCTTCATGTTGGCCAGCAGCTGCTGTGCCTGAGCCACGTTCTGCCGCAGCTCTCCCGCCGCCTGTTCCGGGAAGTTTTTCCCGGCCAGCGACTGACTGGCCTGCTTCACCAACTCCTGCAGGTACTGGATCATTAAATCCTGCGCAATGTAATCCGCCACCTGGATGAGGTAGGTCGGGCTTTGCCCCATACTCTGCGAGTTGGTCAGGTATTTCAGGACGGGGACAGAGGTGGTGTTGAGAAACCCCTTTTCCCGGTCGGATAAGCCGGTGTCATCCGTCAGCTTCTGGTTCATGGACAGCATGATGTTTTGGACCAGCGTGACCAGCGCGTTATTGCTGCTGATGGTGACGCTGGCCACAGTCGGCCCGAGGCAAAGGTCGGGTTCATCACAACCGTAAATCTTGGCGGTCCCGCCGCGCATCAGTACGGTGATCACATCCCGGTTATCCACCATCGGCGTCAGGATAGTCACCTGCCCGGCGCTGTTGAAAATGATGGATCCGACGATACTCATCACCAGCTCTTTCAGCTGGCGGTTCCCGTCGAAAAGATGATTGCGCCCGAGCGCATCCCAGATGAGATTTTTGTTCTTCAGCACCTGGTCTTTTTCATTGGCGTTGGCCCGACTCGTGACGCTGTCACCCTGCCCGCCTACCGTGCACCCCTGCCGGGATGAGGCCCAGTCGGAGAAAATATTGTCGTCACCGGCAATGTCCTGGCAGATTTTCTGGTTGGAAAGCTGGGACACGGGCCAGAGGCCCCCAATGATCCCCTGCGCTGCCTGGCATGAACTCATGTTGGCGGAGTTCACGTCGGAGGCGATTTTTTGCAGAAAGTCTTTGGCCTGTTTCAGTTCAGGCACCATCGTCTGCAACGCCAGGTCGAAGGCGTAGCCTGCCGCATTACTCATGATTTGCTTGGCAAAGCGCTGAATTTCCTCACCACTGATAAACGAGAAGGCGCCCAGATAGGCATCAATGCCCCCACAGCCGGAATTCAGGGAAGGCACCTGCATCGAGATAAGTTGTACCTGTTTTACCGGATTTCGCAGATACACCGAACCACCGGTGATGTAGCCTGCGGCCTGCCCCTGCCAGGCCTGCGCTTTGGAGACGTTGCCGTCATAGCCCAGACTGCCGAAAAACCCGTTCAGGTCGCCCTGTACGTCGGCCAGCGCAGGGGTACTCATACCCATTACGGTTACAATTGACAGAAGTAGCTGCCGAAATTTCATCGTGATGCCTCCTGATGAAATGGATTGATGTCGGTTGGCTCATACCCTCTATTTTCTAAAGGGAAATCGTTCCTTTTCAGAACCATTTTTGTCTTCATGGCTTTACCCGTTCTTTATTGTTAAAAGCATTGAAAATCCGGCCGATAACGTGAAAGCACCCGCACCTTACCTGTGCATCATTTATCAGCTTGTGACGATGAGGGGATGGAAATTTGAGAAAACTGACGGCAGCCTGCATGATGGTCAGCTTGCTTATTGCTGCAAGCGTTTATCCAATGGCACAAAACGCGTATGACTCAGCCAACGCAAATAAAAGCTACAAAAAATCCGCGCTTTCCCTGGGGGATACAACTGGCACCTTTGATGCCAAATTTCTGTCCCACCGGTTGATTAAATTTGATGAAGAAAGCGGTCTGGCAACGGTAGAAAAGGCTAGCAAGGCTTATGGGAATACTGAGGCTTATTTTAATTCCACCAGAAGGGATTGCGCCTCAAACCTGAGTAACGTGCGTTTCCTTGCCTGCGCTAACAAGCTGCTCGGTAAATGCTTTTACTACACGCCTGTTGCAGCCGTCTCTAAAGGGTGGTCTGCCCGCTTTTCAGACTGTGATTTGAATGTCTATCTTCTGATGGATGCTATGCATATAGCAGGGAAAGAGGCCGAAATTGTTTATGCCCCACACCATGCGTTCGTGGCTTACCGTGATGAGCAAACCGGCCAAATCGCGTATTGGGAAACTACAGATAATCACAATTCAGGGAAACTTGCGGATCTACAAGAAAGCTTTTACCTGAAAACACCCGGTCATTTTTATTATCAGCCGCAACCTTTCTCTTATGCCGAAAAGCTTTACCCCGCTTTGGTTATTGATGAAATCAAATCTCTCCAACGTCGTGATGCTCTACGTCAGTTTCTCAACATGAATTTCGCTGATAACCCAATCGTGCAAGATGGCTGGTACGAAAATAAAAAACACATAACCCGTGAAGATGCTCAGACACTGCTTTTTCTGCTGAAAACCGATATTACGTCCGTATCGAAAAGGATCTTATTGGCAAAATACCTGAATACTCATAACCAGCAGGACAAAGCCCAGTTTTTTCTCTCGCAGATAACAGATGATAACTGTAATGATGCCTGCCTGACGCTTAAGAGCCAGTACTCTTTCAAATACAGCTTCGCTCACTGGTCTTTAAAATACATCTCGCTCTCCCTGCCTGATTTCTTTAAAAGTATCAGGCAGTCGTTAAAATTTTACTTACTCATTTTCGTTTGCTCCGTTCTATACACAGTAAACCTAAAAGTAACCCTGCAAATATGTAAAAGAAAGGTTCATTCCCTGCCACTACATCCGGATAGGCGCGTTGAGTGAAAATATAAAACGCGGTTGCCAAACTGGCAGCGCAGTAAATTCCATAACGGCGCAGCCAACCGTTGAGAGTGGGTAGCCCTGAACTGATGACGTGATCCAGGTAAATGCACCACACCGGTAGTAGGGTAAACAACCACCCAGGCAGGCTGAAAAACATCCGGTCTGACAAGTAGCGCCATTCCGCACCCGGTGGAAACGTAGGAACGGTGTCGGCTCGGGTGCAGAAGAAAAACCACCACGTTGTACCGCACCAGATAATGGCGCACAGCAGCACAAGCTTTTCAGCGGGTGTTCTCTTCGTCTTTACCGGCTGTGCGCACGGATCTGTTGTCTTCATCTTTTTTCTTCCTTTGGGATAACCACAACGTCACCGCTTAGCGGATGGCGTTCTCAGGCTTGATGTTCATCTACCGTCGGGGAACGGACATGCGTTACTGCGGGGTGATGGCCTGACTGGAAGGCACCGGCCCCAGCGTATTGGAGGGCAGATTGTCGATATCCGCCTCAATCATCAGCGCGACGCGCTGGCTCAGGGTGCCCATGTCGGTATCCCCCTGATAAAGCGGAAAAGCCGCAATGGTATTGTCCGGACGCGGGGTGGCGACGTTAACCAGAAACGTGGTCGGCGTGGCGATGGGCAAGCCATTGCCAAAAAACGTCATGATTTCACCCGCCAGCGGCTCATTGGCGCCGCGTTTACGGGGAATAAGGGCCACCGGAAAGGACGTATCACCATAGCCGTCAAGCGTATAGGGATAAACCTTGATACCGACCTCATCTGACCACTGCTTTAACTTCGGGTCGAATTTCGCGCTGTACGGACACCCCCGCTGCATAAACACCACGATGGCATAATTGTTCAGGTTCACCTCGCGCCCGTCGGTGAGCGTCATCATGTGCGGCGCACGATTTGAGGGAATACGCGCCTGCGGTAACCCCAGGTCAGGCAGCGCCGGTGACCAGTTCGTTTGTGTCTTGGACCTTTCCAGTGCCGCTATCTGGTCGGCCACGGTTGCCTGCGCGACCAGCGGAGTCATCAGGCAAAAGAAAGGCAACAGAAGGGTAAGTTTCACGATTTTGCCTCCCGGTTCTTCCTGCGCGCCTTACGGTGTGCGAGGACTTCAGACGCGATGAGCACGACCAGCGACAGGATAAGGCAGGTGAAGGTTGAAAAAACCAACACCTGTCGCGTCAGCGTCGCCGAGTAGGCCAGCAATTCACTCAGGCAGTTAGCGAGGATGCCAAGCAGAAATAACACGGCCACGACGGGCAAATTATTCATGTTTTTGCTCCTATTTCCCGCCCTGAACCGCCATGCCAAAAGCCACAACGGGCTTCCGGCCTTTACGTCCCACCATCAGCCAGCGTGCGGCCAAATAGACACACGCGTAAAGCGTGGTGAGAAGCCCGTAGAGATTAAGCAGGTTGTGATTAAACCCCGTGATATAGGTTTCACGGCTCACCTGTTCGGGGACACATTGGTAAGGTGACGGCGTGACCGGCTGCGGTAGCGCCCGTTCATTGACTGTCATGCCCGCCGGGAGAGCAGCACATCCCCATACGTTACCCGGCGCGGCCCCCTCCACCAGCCCTTCGGCCTGACGGATGACAAACGCCCCCGGCGAAGGCCAGGCATTAACCACTATAAAGAGAGAGAAAATAAACACCGGCCCGATGACCATGATATCGAGCACGAGCCTGACCGCAGCCCAGCCGGCTGCGGCGCCCGTTTTGAGCGCTGAAAGTTGCATGAGAAATCCTCGGTTCTGAAGAAGGGGTTAAACGGGGGGTTAGTCGGTGAGGTCTGCCGCGTAAGGCACGATACGTTCACCGACACTCAGGAAGGAGCAGAGCAAGATGAAATCGCCCGTCCCCTGCTGTGGGCAATAGTCAAAGTTCAGCATGTCGTCCATGAAGTGCGCCTGTATCGCACTTTCCAGCGCATGACAGTCCAATCCGGGGCGCGTTGAAAATGTCACAACGTCATACTCAATGCCGGTGAACGTTTCACCTTCCCTGATGCTTTCAATATTAAGAATAATGCTTTGCATAATGGGGTCTTACTTTAGAAGTTAGGTTTGAAACCCGTGGCCACGTTCAGGAAGCGCTTCGCCAGGTCATCCTGTGTCATAAAGCCATAAGCCAGCGGACGAAAGTCGCGGGAGGCCGGGTTAACCAGGAATAAAGCGGGGAAATGGCTGATGCCCATCCGGGCACTTTGCCCTGCGTCCTGGCGGCTGTCCGGCACCTGCGGGGAGATTTGACCGTCCACGCTCACCGGAATTAACGAGATATGCCGCGTGCGGGCAAAGTCAGCCACCACCCCGGCCATCTGCGCATCAATCGGATCACTGCCGCGATAGAAGTAAAACATCCCGTACTGGGCAGACAGTTCGCTGATGGCCTGTGCCTGTTTGGCCTGGTCGCTGGCTTGCTGCAGCGGTGCCGTACTGTTGTAGTGCGGGTGTTCGAGGTTGTAATCCAGATCGGGATGATCCAACTGCGCCACCGCAAACGACTGGCTGAACATCGATGCCCTGTCCGTCCAGAACTTCTGCCAGCGCAGGAAGGTGGCGGTATTTTCGCTCGACGGGTTAAGAATGGCCCGGTCCAGCGCCTCCTTCGTGTAACGCTTGAGCACTGCCGCCTGCTCTGACGGTGACAGCTTGCTAAAATCCGGCACTTGCGGGGACGGGGCCGGTTTGGGTGCCGGCGTGTCCGCCGGCTTCTTCGGTTCGTTGTACCAGTGCCAGCCGGTGAACGGATCCGCTGGTGTCACCACCGCATCAGCCGGTGTATCTGTACCGTCCGCCCACGCCGGGAGCGCGAGACTGAGCAGGCAGGCAAACCACAGTGTTTTCATCATTTCCCTCCGCCCTGCGCGTTAACCTGCGCCGCAATCCGGTCTTTCACCTGCTGAACCATCACCGACGAGTTCGGGATTTTCTGGTTGGTCATCAGGTCGCTGTAGAAATCGGCAAAGTTAATCAGGTCAAAGTTGATGGCCTGCAGCTCAGGCACGGTGATCCCCCGGCAGTTCGGTGAATCACCGCTGCCAAAACTCACACCCAGCTGATCGCGCCGCCCCTGCTCCTGAATAATGCGGGCCAGCTTGCCCCCGAACACGCAATACACCTGTTTTTTCTGAATACAAACGCCCAGCACGGCGCGATTGCAGGCCTCACCGACGCTGACTACCACCTTTTTCGCCTTGGCCTTGCCGATGGCCATTTCATCACTGTTGCAGTTCGCCAGCCCGGCGTTGTTCCCCCAGCCGGAGTCCACACAGCAGTTGGAGAATCCCGCCATTGCCTTGCGACAGGACATCGCCTGACCGGTAAAGGCTTTGATGTTGATCTGGTCGTTGACGACATCATCACCGGCTGATGCCAGTCCCGCGAGTTTGGCCACCGCCGTGTCAAAACCGCTGTCTCCGGCGCCGTTGGTATCGTCACAGTCCCCTGACATGCACAGGTAATTGCCGCCGCAGAGTTTGCCGGTAGAGGTGTAGGTCTTCTGGCACTGATACGTGACCTGTTGGTGCGAGCATTGCCCTGCCGTTTGTTCAGTACAGTGACTTCCGACGACGGTACAGCTGGCATCAGACATTAAAGCGGCACAGTTACCGTTACTGGCCGGCGTCGTCAGATAGGTATCGGTGTACTGCCAGCAGTCGCTGTGAACGGTGTAGGTCTGTCCGTTCACGGTGGTTGTCCTGTCGCCGCCGCCCACCGTGCATTGCGTGCTGATTAACTGGCCGCCCACGCTCTGGTCATCACACGCCTGCTGAACGTTGGTCTGGGGTTGATACGTTTGTACGGTAGTGACAGCCGTCATGCTGAGCGTCAGGGACGCAGATCCGTTACTAAAACCACGAATGATGCCGTCAAGGAAAGTCGTCTGGTGATTCACTGACCCAATCGTTAAAGAAAGCGTGACCGTCTCTCCCTGATTCATGTGATAGCCCGAAACAGACAGATTCTTTTGCGTGGTTCCCGAAATCCTGTCCGGTACGACCATCGCGTCCCCTAACACGCTCCAGGTGACTGTCCGGGCCAGATACCCCGACATGTTGAAGTTCGCCAGCTGAAGGTCGCCGGTAAAGGGTGCGACAAAGGTGGCATAAACCGTCAGGTTGTTGCGGTAGTAGGTGAAGTCCCCGGTATTGATTACCGCTGTCTGATTGGTTTGCGTCGTCACATACGTCCCACCTATCGTGACGGCACGGTTACAGCTTTGGGTCACCGCCACGTCTTTGTCGCAGGTGTAATTCTGGAAGGTGCTTTTACTGACCACTTTGTCCGTACACTGATCGTAGGTGCCGTTGACGACCGTGCCGGCAGTGCTCTCAGCATCCTTGCCGTTGGTAATGAACGGAGCCTTGGGGTCAATAGTCACCGCCGGATTGGTCGTGCCGGCGCTGATAACCGCCTGCCCGGCGTTGTTCTGGCCAAGTTCGGTCTGTCCTTTGTCACTGATACCGCCGTCTCCTCCCTGTACGCCCCCGTAATACCCGCTCTGTGACGGACTGGCGGTGTACCCCGGAATGACACTTGAGGGTGAGGTATTTTTCATCCCCGATGTGCCCTGACCGCTGTTAGATTTTCCGTAGCTGGAACCGGCATTAAAAGCATCGCTGACGGCATCGGCCTGTGCCCCCTGGGCACACAGCAGCAACAGTGGCAAAAGCAATCGCTTCATTATTTTCCCTCCGCCGTTTTCAGCAGCTGTGTCGCCGTCGCCGCACAATCTCCCCGGCGCACGACTTCTTCGAGTGCCTGCTTAACCGTCAGGCTGCCGTAAAGCACGTCATAGTTGCCCTGACAGGTGACCACCAGGGCGGGCACAGCCTTGATGCCGTATTGCTGATACAGCGTCGGGTCAATCTGCACCCCCGCCTCTTTATCTTTCTTGGACAGCTCAAACATCACCGAGGCCGTTTTGCGAAAATCGTTATCCAGCAGGCCACGCAGCGTCGCCGGTATACCAAAGCGGCGGGCATCGGCGAGCATGGGCAGTAACCCTTCTTCCGGAATGCCCAGACTCACAAAATAGAGCGCCTGCGGCGTGGGCCGGTCGGCGCTGTTCTGGTCAGCCTGGGACGCGGCGATTTCGTTTTGCAGCTGAGACACCTTATTTTGCTGTGCCGGTGGCAGGGTAATGTTCATGCCCTTCAGCTGCGCCTGGAACTGCTCAAGCTCGGTTTGCTTTTGTTTCATGTACGCCATATCACCGGCGGACACGGTGGGCTGCTCGGCTGCCTGCACGGATTGCGCGCAGAGCAGCGCGGCGCTGAGCGTCAGCGCCGTCATCAGGGGTCTGTTCATGGAAGGTCCTTACAGATAAGCGCAGTTACGCTTTCGCCACAGGAGGTAGCCGAAGTTCTTTTTGGATGTCGGGGCGTTATGTACCGAGCCCCACAGCTGCGTGGTCGTGCCAAAGGGGTGGCAGTCGCTGGCTTCGGGATACATGTTGACCATCTGATATCGCCAGCGGGATTTCGGGATAATCGGGGACGGATACTCGTAGCACACCGCCACGTCCGCCCCGACCGTCTCCATCACGAGTCCCTCCCGGTGCAGTTTGAACGCCATCCGTTCACTGACCAGCACCGACGCCTCAAGCGGCGAAAACTCGTTGCTGGTGTAGCCCGTGAAGGGGTACATCGACCCCTGCGCACCGGCACACCAGAACAGCGGGTCCAGCGGCACACCGGCTGTGGAGGCAATCGAGTCGGCGGCGCAGGCCCCCTGTGCCAGCAGGTTAGAGAACAGGCTCACTTCCGGGTTGATGATCATCGACAGCGTGCTGTCATTCCACAGCGGGTCAACCTCGGAAAGGTAAGCAATATCCATGTCGCCGGTCTGCATGCAGCCGGTGCTGGTGATGATATTCAGCCAGTAAATCAGCGGATATTTATACCAGTGCACATGGTAGAACGCGCCGGGTGAAGGCTTGTCACTCTGCCCGCCGGTGCCGGTACCTGTCCGCCCCAGGTCAATTTTAAACCCGCCCATATTGACCATCACGCCAGGTTCGCGCGTCACGTCCGTAAGGGCAACGGGTTCCCAAAAGCCGATGGCCAGCCCCAGGCGGTAAAAAATGCCGTAAGGGCACAGCTGGATAGGCGATGCCGGATTGGGGGTGTCCGGGTGCGAACCGGAAGCCAGCTGAATGCTACCGAGCGTCATGGGAAACAGGCATTTCCAGCAGACATCACTGATAGGGTTCACCCAGCGGCCGTCTCCGGCGTTCGTACTGGCCGCCTGTGCCGGCATGCTCAGAAAGGTCATCCAGATTAAGGTAAGGCAGAGAATGAGCTTGCGCATTCGTCCTCCGGTTCCCTGACAACCGGCATAACCTTCCAGCCCAGCCGTTCACAACTGTCGATAAGCTGGATAAGAAACTTCGGTGCCCGCCCGGACTGCATCTGAAAACAGATATCGTCTTCAATGTTCGAACCCAGCACGGTCAGAAATTCCTGACGCGCTCTTTCGACTTCACGGGCCATTGCATCAATGGTACTGCCAGACAACAGCGGCGCTATGCCGGTTTCCCGGTCTGACAACGTGTAGCCTGCCCGCTGCAGACTGCGCAGAAAGGCAGAGAAAATGGCGTCAAAATAGGCTTCGTTCATCTGCGCATGTAAGGCTTTACCCGTAATGGCGGCCGGATACCTGAACAGCTTCGATGTATTGCCTTCGTCACGGGGAGCATCGTCCTGACGGGGCATGGGTTTTCCAACAAAATCATTCTTCCCGACAGCTTTGTACCAAAAAAACAAGTAAAGGCAGAGGAGTAATAACAGCAGCCACAATATTTCGTCGCGTGTGAGTGATTCAATAAATGCAAATAATCTCATCGTTATTCAACCTTCTGATAAGGTGCGAAAGAGGCCACGTATAATCCGCGCTGACGCAATCGCCTGAGCATCCGGTGCACCTTCTGTGCACTTTCACCGGCAGCGATCTCCATCCGGATTTGCGCAATTTTCTCTTCGGGTTTGATGTGGGCGGGCAGTGTGCCAATCCAGGTGTCAAGCAGCAGGTTAGCCAGCTGTGTGAGCACGATTTCAGGCACAGGGATTTCCAGCCGGGGATTGGTACTCAGAAAAAGCCCGTGGTCTTTAAGCAGGTGCTCCAAATCGAGGGC
This sequence comes from Rahnella sp. CG8, assembly GCF_023701875.1. Taxonomy (NCBI): domain Bacteria; kingdom Pseudomonadati; phylum Pseudomonadota; class Gammaproteobacteria; order Enterobacterales; family Yersiniaceae; genus Rahnella; species Rahnella sp. CG8. The sequence goes on along the minus strand of NZ_JABAED010000032.1, from coordinate 15,097 downwards.
CGCCGCCAGGTAAAGCGCCTCTTCCTGCCCGCCGATACCCGCCCCGCCTTCATGCCGACCGATAACGCACGTCAGCAACGGCTTTAGCCATGATTTAATCGGGTTCACAGTGTTGGACTTTCCATTCACACGCTCCTTTCTTTAGACAGCGGCCCGTGACGCTGGAGTACCGTGCGAATATCGTGCTCATTCAGTGACGCCAGGATGAGCGAGGTGCGAAGCTCAGCGCTCAGGGCCAGCAGCGTCTGCAGAGCCGCGCGGATAACCACCGATTCGGTGTAAAGCGGGTGCTCTTCGGTCATGGCCCGCAGGCCGTTTTTATCGGTATCGCCCAGCCGCACGGTGGTGGCAAAGCGTTTGATGTTATCCGCTTCGTGATTGTCTTTAACGCAGTGATTCATTTCAGTGCCACCTCCTCGACCTTGAGCGTCCTGTCGTCGCGGCTGATACGTACCGGCGTATGCTCGAAGCCAAATTTTGTTGTCAGGGTGCCGTACTGGTCGAAGTACACCGGTTCATCCAGCGCATTGCTGCTGTCCCGGATATTGCCGTTCACCAGAATAACTTTGAAATTAACCTGCCCGGCCAGCTGCTGTTTCACCCACTTCATCTGCGCGGGGTTGTCGCCGTCAATGAAGTACAGGGTTTCGCTAAACGGCACTTTATCCAGCGGATTGACCTGGTCACCGGCACGGGCGATCACGTTACCGCGCATATCGCGGATAGTTTCACGCACGGTAAACGTCGGGTCATAGTGCAGCGTGCGGTCAGCTTTCGCCGGGGTCAGGCCCGCCACCGGTTCGGGGCGAACGGCGTGGGCTTTCACCCTGGCTTCGGCTTCGCGCTGGATCCTGTCCATCTCACCGCTGTCTTTCATGCCCTGCAGGCGCTGACCGATAAAATCCAGCAGGTCAGGCTCGGCTATCGGAAACAAATGACCCATAGTGCCGAGATTTTTTGCCCCTGCTGACAGGCTAAATAAGCCTGCCAGCAGGCAGATAACCCACCGTGATGTCATGGTGCCTCCTGCATGCGGTGGGCAATGTCCGCCTGGATCTGAGGCGTGATGTCCAATACGGGCATCACCACCGCCGGCGGCACCAGGATCAGGTCACCGTGCGCCTGCTGCCAGTCATTCAGGCTGGCTTTAAGCGCCTGATCAAACCGGGTGGTCAACACCCGTGCGCTGTTCTCATCCAGCTGCTTTTTAGCCGACTGCTGCATAAACAGATCGATAGTGCCCTTCATGTCAAAAACCACCGTCCGGCGCTGAAATTGTTGAGCGACCAGTGCGCTGATACAGGCACACACCGTGACCAGCAGCAGTGCCACCGCCCCAGCCCGCACGAATTTCTTGTTGAAAAAACCGGCCTTACTGGCCGGTGTGATGCTGATGCCCTGCCTGACGTTTTGCGCGTCGATATCGGTTTCATTCACGGTTGATTTCCTCGGTTTCTTTCACACGCAACCCTGCCCAAATTTCCAGCTCGCGGATTTCGTCCTGATACATGTCGGGTTCAGAGGCCAGCAGGTAGGCCGCCTCTTCACTGGTGGCCCCCGCATCCTGCGCCTCGCTCATGTACTGGAAATCCTGCCCGCGCGTACTGAACATCGCCCGCGTGACCGGATCGACGAAAACGCGATGGAAGGAACTGTTTTCCCCGGTCGAAATCATCACCGAACTGAAGCCCGTTTCTTTCGCCGGCTGGAAGCCGCGAATGACCTGCGTTTCCAGCTCGGTAAATTGGTCAGGGTTGGCATTGAGGTAGGTTTTAAAGGCTTTGGCATCCTGCAACAGCGTCACCTTCGTCCCGCTACAATCCCAGGCTGCGGCCGCCGCCGGCGGTGCGGCCTGGTCTTTGGTACCGGTGAAGTCCTTAATCCCCTGCGTGATGGTGATGAAGGCCCCACGGTGGCGACGCACCGTCCGGTAGCCGGTTTCGATAAAGCGTGCAGCATGCGGGTTAGAGCCGCTGAACAGACGCCAGGCTTCGTCGATAATGGCCACTTTTTTCAGGTCACGCGGCGAGTGGTACATTTTTTCCTGTATGGCCAGAATGAGCGAATACAGGATGGCGGACAGCAGGTGTGGCTGGTTTTCCAGGCTCAGCAGCTCCAGCACGGCAAAGCGTGTTTCGCCATCGAGCGTCGGATTGTCGGAGTTGAAGTATTCTCCGTTCGCCCCCCAGGTACACCAGCGGTCGAGCAGCAGAACCAGCTCGTTAATACGGTCACGGATGGTCGGCTGGGATTCGTAAGTGGTCGTGACTTCTCGCGAAATCATGTACGCCACCACGTCATCAATACGGGCTTTGTTCGCTTTCGCTTCCCAGGCCGCAACTACGCCTTTAAGCAGAATGGTTTCGCTGACCTTATCCAGCGGCTCGTTAGGGCTGGCCAGTACGGTCAGCAGGCCAGTGATGCCTTCTGCCGATTCTTTAATGTCCACCACGTTAGCAAAGGGATTAAAGCGCAGGGTGGCACCGTCCAGGTATTTCCCGCCGGCTTGTTTACAGAAGTTTTTGTAGCTCGCCCCCATGTCGATAACCCAGGCGAAGCCGTGGGAGTTCAGCACCTGCCGAAGGATTTCCTGAATAAAGAAGCTTTTGCCGGCACCAGTGGTCCCCGTCACCGCAATGTTGTAGTTAGTGCTGCCACTGGTTTCGCTGAACATATCGAAAAATGCCAGCTGGTTGCGGTAGGTCGGCAACGGGCTGCCTATCGGTGACATTTGCCGCTCAGCCACCACTGGCATCAGGTTGACGGCGTTAAAGCTTTTACAGCGCAGCGTCGAACCCATTACCACCATGTCTTCCCACAGCCCCTCCTGCATCATGAAGGGGAAGGAGCTGATCCAGTTTCGCAACTGCTGAAAGCGCGGGGCGGAGATTTCCAGATCATTTTTGCGAAAGACGTTGATGGCCGCCAGTTCACACGACTGTTGTTCGCTGGAGTCATCCGGCGTGAACAGGGTCAGGTTCAGCGAGAAATTGCACATGGCAATTTCGTTACTGGCCAGCCCCTGCCGCAGGTCTCGCCATTCCTCATACGCCCGCTGGGTGCCGGGGAAAAGCTTGGCGTAGGATGTACCGGCTTTCTTACCCAGGTCCTGCTCTTTACGAAACGCGTCGTTCTGGCTTTTTACCTGATCTTCCACGGATACCGTCCAGCTGAGGATGAACGGACAGGGAATACCCAGATCGGGAAAACGCATGTTCTGCAGATTGTCTGACGCCTGCCAGAGCGCAAACCTCGCCGGGGCTTTAGTCAGTTGCATATTCACAATACGGGTGCTGGCGACGGCGGTATCGCGGCTGTCTCCGAGGATTCGGTCCTCCGGCTGACGCGCGGTGGTAAGCCGCAGATAGCCCGGACGCACTTCCATTTCGGTACTGTGATCGACGCACTGGCGGTGCAGTTCCTGGTCGGTGTTCCAGTGATCGGGACTGCGGGTCACCTGTCCCGGCCGGTAGTTAAGCTGTTCCCGCATGATCGACAGAAATTCCGGGGCACCAACGCGGCGGGTTTCCATATGGGCCGCCATCAGCGAGACGCGCAGCGTCTCCCGCAGTTGCACAACGGCGTCCATCGCCCGGATACCGCCTCGCCCTGAGCGGGCATACACCAGAAACACGCGGTAGTTACGCAGATAAAGCGGGTATTCCCGGTCATTACTGAGTCCCTTCAGGGCCGCCCGCTCCCAATAGGCTTTGGTGATGGCATTAAGCGGTTTCGCCATGCTGCCTTTCCACATGTCCTTACTGAGACCATTGTCGAGCATCTCACCCACACACTTGCTGGCCACCATCAGCACGGTCACCGGCGTTTTGCGGGGCATTTTTTTGCGCAACAGGTCATCGAGCGCCTGCACCACCTGCTGATTGGCCCCGGCCAGCGGAGCCACTTCCATGATGAAACCGATGGAGCGGCTGTTGATAAAGAGTTCGGTTTTTTCATCATACATTCGGTAGGGCAACAGACTGGTGATGGACGGATATCTCAGGCTTTGCTGCAACATGTCGGCCGCCGTCTTTGCTCCGCCTTCATCTTTACTGCCGGCAAAAATGTTAGCCAGCTGGTCTAACCAGGAATCGCTCATGACGCCCCCATTTTTTCAATGCGTTGTGGATAACAAAGAGGATGCGGGGATGACGCAGGCACGGGCTGCGCGTCAATAAATTCGGGCGTTAATTTCCGCTTCATTGACCTCATTCCCCTTCACTGATCACGCGAAAATCGGCATCCCAGCGGGATTTATTCTTCACGAACTCGACCACGGCGGGCTGATGGAAGCTGTCTTGTTCATCCACCCAGGGGGCGATCCACAGACGCTGCGTGGCATCGGGAATACGACGTGCGTCCACCTGTCCCGGACCGGCATAGTCAGTTGGCGTGATGGGCCGGATTGACGACAGCGCGCTTGAACTACTGCCGGTCACCGGGATCGTTGACGCCCGCAGCATGGCGTCGTTATTGGATACTGGCGTGCCGGCTATCGGCCGGGGGGCCAGACCGGCAACGCTGATGGGGCGGTCGGGCGACACGTTCGGTTTGATGTTTGTTGTGGGAGCCAGTGACTCAGCGGCAGGCTTTGGGGCGGTCTGCGCCGCCGCCGTCAGGTCGTCCAGGCTTTTGCCTTTGGCCGCCAGGTGACTGGCGTCTGACATGGACAGGCATTGGTCAGTGGCCGTCTTGTTGCAGTCGAAATCGGAATTCATACCGGCGCAGCCGGTCAGCATGCCGCATAGCAGCACGGCAGGAAGGACTTTGAACATGGTGTTTACTCCGGATGCGGCGATGCCGCCTTTAGTGAAAGAAAAAGTAGTGGGGTGTCAGGAAGGTGGTGCGACAACAGGGTGTATTGTTATCCGTGTATGGCAATGGCAACCTGCGGCCATATCACGAGCGTAAAACCCAATGAATAGACCGGCGTCAGGAGACGCACGGCGTACCGGAAACGGGGATAACGGCTGACAAACATCTCTTCAAACGGCAAAGAAATTGCGATGGGGAAAAGACTGAGCATGACAGCCATCGTGGTTTCTCTCGGCGCCCACTGACCGGCATCGAGCCGCACATAAAAGAGAAAATCGGTCAGGCCGATCAGGATCAGGCTGAATAAAGCAGGTCGCCAGTCGTGAAACAGGCAAAAAATGAAAACTGAAAGGCCACCAGCAACGGCACAGGCAATGAAACCAGGAAGCGGCGGTAACCGGTCGGATAGCGTGGCACAGCCATTGAGTGCGGCACACAATAATATGCAGCCGGAAAATGTTTGCATGAGAAGGTTGCCCGTGACCGGCCAGACCTACTGGCCTGATATTAAATGGGAAAAAGGGACAGAGTGCGGGATTAACGGGTAGTCAGGGGTGTTGCGGTATCGAGTTCACCAAATGTTTCCTGGTAACGACGCAGCTGGCGGCGCAGCGTATACATTTCCGTTTCTGCCCGTTTCGATGCTTCACGCAGGCCATTTACTTCGCTGGCCAGCCGCGACTTTTCCCTGACCGCTTTTCGGACGACCTTTTTAGCGCCTTCTGGATCAGCAAATTTCGCCAATGCATAAGCCAGCATATCCAGTTCAAAACGCAGGTCTGCCGGATGTTGCCAGAACGGCGACAACTGGTGACCCAGATACCCGCATGCGAGACAGCCACAAATATGACCGGCTTTCACCCTGACATGTCCGCGTGTGTTCACCCACAGCAGTCCCCAACGGTCGGGAAGATCATCAAGGTCGATTAAACCTTCCGGACAAATGTAATACCGGTAAGTGCCCATGCCCGTTATCTCGCCACTGCGGTGGGGTTTTGCCCGGTCAGCCAGAAAATCAGAGCGGCTGACCTTGGACTCCACCACCACCGAACCGCCGTCAAACCCCCACCGGTACGCAAAGACATCTGCTCGCTCACCACCGTATAGCCCGCCCACCTCCGTTAATGCCACCTGACAGCCGGGGCCGTTACCGCTCGCAGGCCGCTTACACCACTTCGCCGCAATCGCGTTCAGTTCGTCATGGTTCATACGCCATAAACCTCGTATAACTTTGCCGCCAGTCCCCCCGTTAACACGCAGCAGGCTTCTATCAAAAAAAGTGCGTTGATATCGTCAGCGTTTAATGCCGGGAGACGCCAGGCCACGATGATCCAAAAGGTAAAACCCAACACGAGGGGGAACCCAAGTGCAGCCAGAATGATTTTTCCGTTGAAAGATTTTCGTCTGCCGGCGAAGAAAACACTGACAAGATAAATACCCCCCAAAAGCAGCGTGCACCGCCATATGCTCCATTCTGCCCGTATATGCGCGAACTGATTGATAGCGGCCCATCCGCCAAAATAGGCGATAAACGCCAGGACAAGAATGGCAAAGGGCCACCGGTTGTGTTTACTCAGCATCATCATGTTCTCCTCGATATTCCGAAGGGCAGGCTTCCGGCCCACTGACTGGCTGCGTCGCGTTCCCGGCGTCAGCATCAGACTGGCCGTGCTCAAGTTTTTCAATGTCACTGAACAGTGCCGACAACTCACAGGATGACGCTTTGCGCTTCCAGGCCTGGCGGTAACGCACTTTTAATGCGCCGAGCCGGATACGTTGTTCCCGATTTTTCACCACGTTCCCCCCTTTTTATGCCGCTGCTCCCCGCCCCAACACCCGGACACGCAACGTTTCCGGTGCCCGACGCCCGCTGACCGGCACCCGTACAACCTGATTCATCAGCGTCAGCATCAGCATGGCTCGCCTGGCTCCGTTGGGTTCGTCCCAAACGGCTTCCAGCCCTTCAAACACCCCGCTGAGCACCTCCACCCGGTCACCGTGCACCGGCATCGTCGGTGCAGGTGACAGGCAGTCATGGGTTTTCAGCCGCTCCACTACCTCATCGGGCACCACTGATGGCATGCCGCCAAAACTGATTAAGGACGACACCCCCCTTGTGCTTTTGATGGTGGTGGTGTGAATAACCTCCGGATCAAAACGCACGAAGATGTAACCGGGGAAAAGTGCCTGAGGTGACACCGTTTTAATCAGCGGGCTGCCGAGTAACATGGGGGTGATGACTTGTGCCGTATAAAGCGGCAGGAAACATGTCACCCCCTGATTGTCCAAATGCTGTTGTGCGCGTTTTTCCTGTGCATACTGCGTCTGTGCAACGTACCAGTGTTCCATATCCCTTCCCCCTGTCAGTTAATGGTATCGCCCAGCTTCAGCTGGCTCGCCTGACGCAACACTTCATCAGGATTGAGGACGGCGGCGCGGGTGACGTTATTCACCTGCGCGGAGGCATTACCGGCCACCTGCTGCACGTTATTTTGCGCGTCACCTTTTTTGTCTTTATCCGCTTGAATGTCTTCAATGGTTTCCAGACGGAAGCCCTGCTGGAAGACCACGATCACGCTGTTGCCCGCGCCGATATCAATCACCGGGTGATACTGCTCAGCCCGTTTTATCCAGTACTGGCTGAGCGTGTCAGCCGCCTTGCTGGCACCGCCGCCAATCCCCTGCTTAAACACGTCGCCGGCACCCACTGACGCCGTAGCCCCCAGTCCGACTGACGGCGTGGCGGCTGACTTGATGCCTTCCCCGAAGCCAGAGAGCAGCCCTGCCATACCGGCGTAGCCGATGATCTGACCGTTACGCATCACCGGCTTGCCGCGAATACCCTGCTTGCCCTGATAGGCCACGTGTCCGTCAAACGGCATGTCGATATGCTTGCCGTTTTTCAGGATGCAGCTGATGTTTTTGGTTCTGACCTCACCGCGTTCGCTGGAGATGTCCCCCCAGATTTCGCCGGTGACGCGGCACTGGTCCATGTTGTAAGTTTTACCGTTGGGCATAGAGACATCACCAATCAGGGTGATGACCACGGGAGAGGTGTTCTGCTGACCGGTCACGCTGGCGTTGGCATCCGCCCCTTCAATCATTACCGCTTCCGAGAAGGAGCCGGACGGTATCCACGGCAGTTTGGTTTTCCTGGCCTGCAGTGAGGTATAGCTGAAGGTTTTACTGGTCATGCCCCCCAGATGGCCCGAGCCGGTGCCAGGGTAAAAACCGGCACCCTGTCCCTGACCTTGCCCCGGATAAAACTGACTGCCCTGCCCGCCCCCCGGCCCCCGGTTGGGGTCGGTGACGTTCCACTGCGCGGGGCTGGCCGGGCCGGTAGCAACCGGGCCGTTTGTGCCTGCACCGGGTCCGTTGGCTGGCCCGGATGGCGGTGCGCCGGGCACGGGCGCAGAAGGCGGCTGACTTTGCAGCTTACTCATGGCGTCCATGATTTTAGAAAGCTGTTGCTTGAGGGCTTCGTTTTGCTGCTGCTGGTCGGTTTTGAGCTGGTTCACGCTGCTTTCCAGCGCCGAGGTTTTGTTTTGCTGCTGGGCCAGCGCCGCCGTGGCCAGGTTGTCGGTAAAGGAGCTGGTGACCACGCCGCCGGTCATATCGACAGCTTTGGGTTTGGTCGGGTTCTTCAGCGCTGTCTGATGGTGGGCATACGCCCATATCCCGCCCCCGACGCCGAGGGCCACCGCGACACACACGCCGGTCATGACCCACTGCTTGCGGCGGGTCGTGGTGTTGATGTTGCTCATACCCCGCCCTCCGTTGCCGTGGAGAAGATAACCCACACGTACCCTTCACCGCCGGCGTAAAGGTTATGGGTGGACAACATCACGGCACGGACACCCTTCTGCCAGAACTGTTTCTCTGACAGCGATCGCGTGATGTAGCCGGTGTTTTTCATGCGATAGCGCATGACCAGCAGGTGCGAGCCGACCAGCTGGCGTTCAGGGGTCAGCAGGACGCCCGGCATCGGATTGTAGGCAGGTCCGCGCGCCGCTTTGGCTTCGGTATAGCTGTCAGGCACGCCGCCGTTCACCACCGTGCGGGCCATGCTCACCAGCGTTTTCTCCCAAGGCTGGCTTTCCTCCCAGGCTTTTGCATCCGGGTTGGCCTTAAGCGGTGCTGAGGCGGGGATAAGGTGCAGCGTATGTCCGCTGCCCGGCTTTGGCGTCACGTCCAGAGAGGCGCCGATACCGCTGGCCGTTTCCAGAAAGAGCGTGAAGTTCTGGCCGGTCAGCGGCGTGATAAGCAGTGCCCCGTCTTCGGTGTTTTCCTGGGTAAAGGCCCCGTCGGGGCCGGTGACGCGGGTGATAAGCTCACCCTCAATGACAATTTTGTTCGGGCTGGTATTGCTCAGCTGCGCTTTCAGGTGCGCATCGTTTTCAAATACGGTGCCCGCCGGGCCGCTGATGTCGGCCATCGCAGCCGGAGTGAGGCAGAGGCCGGCGACGAGCGCGGCAAGAAGTCGTGCTTTCATGCGGTTATCCCTGATGCTGTTTTGACACGGGTTGAGAGGGCTGCACTTCGGGGAAGGCGGTCAGACGGATGATGCCGTCCACATATTTCACGTTGAGCCGGTAGGCTTTATGCACATCGGGGATGTCTAACTTCAGGCTGCCGTTAGAGGTGCTGGCAGAGAGCGTACCGCTGACGATGATGTCACCGGTCGCAGGGTCGAACGCCTCATCCTCGATGCGAAACACCGTGGAAATGCCGTTCTTCTTGATGTAATCCGCCTCGACGGCCAGAGCTTTTTTCAGCTCAGAGCGGGCTTCGGGCGGTACCCAGCGCAACAGGGCGGCGTGCTGACTGTCAACGGTGTCAGGCGTCACGCTCAGGCGTAAGTTAACAAACGAGCGCACCAGCATGTTGTTCAGGTTGGCATCCCCCTGCGACGCATCGGAGGTGAATGACCGGTCAAATAACATCGGGGTGGTGATGGTTTTTGGCGTGGTCGCAAAGTGCCAGGCCATTGCGCCGGTGATGCAGGTACCCACCAGGCTCAGAGCAAGGAGCGAACCGAGTGACGCCAGCGCCAGCATCGTCACCCGGTTTCGCGTTTCTTTCACTTGATACTTCATCGTTTCTTCCTTCGGGCAGGGAAAAGGCGCCACCCGAAAGTGGCGCACACGCTACTGCATCCAGTGACGGTTGCCTGAATCAGGCACCCGCCTGAACTGCACCCGGAAAAGCACCGTTGGCAGATACCAGTAAAGAAGGTTTAAGAGCCACCATGAGCCCTGGCCTTTTTTAAGATGTCGGATAAGCAGCCACAGAACGGCACCCACGCACAGCATCACGATAAAAATGTCGCAGAAGAACCCCGTCACCCCGCAGGCTAAAAGCACAAAAGCTTCCTCGGGTGGCAGTCCGGCAACGCGTTTTTGCTGATTGAGAGTTTCCGGGAATCGATATTTCAACGAGTCCTGGTCCATAGAAGGAATTAATTAATGAGGGCGAAGAAAGCGCGGGTGATAAGGATGAGCATAATAAGGCCAGCAAATACCATCGGGTTACGGGTTTTAATAAAACCGGTCACCGACACGATAATTTCCGCCACGTATAACACCCACTCCACCGTCGAGCCGTGACCAAAAGTATCATTGGCATCCGCTTTTTGCGTGGCCATTAAATCTGTTGCGTGAACCAGGTGAGGAGAAATAACGACCGCAAGGACCAATGCAAAGAAAATAAGATTTCGCCGGGCGGCGGGAGGCTGCGAAATAACGGGTTTAATACGGTGAGAATAAAAAGCACTAAAGTAAAATGGGAGGTTGCCGATACCCCCCTTCTGGAGATTATGTCCCCCTTCAGGCAAAGCTACCGCTACCCCTTCCGTAATACCGGAATCGGTCATCACTGATTTCATTATGAAAACCTCGATTTAAGTAATAAAAATGTCAGCGTGCGTAAACAGACGTAACGCCCGCCTATCTTACATTGAGTCAAAAAAAAAAAAACTGTGACACATGTCACAGTTTTTTCAGTTTCTAAGATATTTCTTACCATCCACCGGTAGTAGGCTCACACTCTCATTTCCTGTGTTATTTCAATCAGGCACAAAAATATGAAAGTAAAAGAGAAGATATACGAACGGCGCGGCCGTCCGAGAAAGTATACGATGGGCGAAGTGCGTTACCGCGTACTCTGGGCGCCTGAAAATCTGCTACTGGAGTTGCGCATTGCCGCCCGCGTTCGCGGGGTAAGCATGAACGATGAGGTGGTAGGCCGGCTGATTCAGTCGCTGGATTTCACCCCGAAAAAACCCATTATTAAAACCGAGGAGGGAGAGCGATTATTAGCCCTGGCCCGTTTGTTTGATGAATTTATTCAGGCGCACCTGGATATGCTGCGGGAAAAATATGCTCAGGAAGCAACGGTGGTGGATGATAAGCGGCAGTTTGTGGCCGGTAAAATGCGACGTTTCAGCAGCAGTTTTCCTGTGAATTTAAAAAAGGACATGGAAATCAGCGCGCGGTTTAATCAGCGCAGTATGAATCAGGAAATCGTTCAGCGCCTGCTAGGGTCACTCAATTATTTCACTGAGCAGCAGTTGCCCGAAAATGAGGAAATAAAACGACTGCGTTCGCTGGCGATGCTGTTCGATGAATTCATTGTGTCGAAGGTGGCGGTGGCGGAGAACCCGTTAACGAATAAGTAAAATAACGAATCAGGATCTTAGTTATCCTGACAAGATATGCCGGGCAACCAGCCCGGCATAAACTTCACTCTTCTGCAATAAAATGTTTTGACTCTGACCTGTCTTCGGCAGCGCTCATACCGGAGAGGTTTCTGTCGAGCAGTTCCTCCAGTTTTTCATTCCCGCTCTCACCGCGCAACTGCAAATAAATTTCTGACATCATGGCCATCATAATGCTGATACCTTCACGGCTGCCGGAAACTTTCCGCATTAAATCCCGGTCAAACCCTTCCTGGTCAAAGCTATTTCCTTCTCCCTGGTGTTTTTTCACCATCAGCCCGATGTTAACCAGTTCATTGACCACGGAGGAAAAGTTCACCTCGCCGTGCGTGGCACCGTTTTGCAACTCAATCTGCACCAGTTCCAACACTTCCCTTTCGGTTTTTTCTTTGAAATAAATATTGCGTCTGGCCATCTCTTTTTCCTTTGTGTCCGGCAGGGGTTTATTGCCGGTGATGTTCGCGTTATTTCCCGATGTATTAGCAATCGTATGGGTGAGATAAAGCGAGAGGTGTTATTCTGTTGGTGGCGATTATTCTGCCGAAACTCAGTGTGTGTCAATACGGCACTGCAAATTAACATTGTCCGTTTTGGTTGGGGTGTGTTAATCCGGCACCGTGGAAGAATTTCATGTGTGTCAATCAGGCGCTGCATTCCGCTTTGGGGTGTGTTAATCCAGCACTACGCGGTATTTTGATGTGTGTTAATCAGGCACTATGTCGTAAATAAGAGTGTGTGGATTAAGCACCACGCATCATTTTGAACTATTTAATTTATTGATATTTAACAAAACACACCATTACCACACCATACAGTGCTGGTTAGGGTGCCGGATTGACACACTATCAGGCACTGTAAACACACACAATATGGCACTGAGCTAGCACACAATACGGCACCTCACCAACACACCATTCAGCACTGCAAAGTGTGCTAATTAGCACACACTTTCCGGGATACTTGTAAAAATACATTAAAAATAACGGTTAACGCTATGAATTACAAAAACAAAGCCGCAAGATGAAATCTTGCGTGGGGTGTGATGTAAGTTGTAAGAAAAAGCGGCCTGGTGAAATATCCCTATTCTGTTGATTTATTTAATTCCGTGGTGACATCAGAAGGCGTTCGCAGAGCGCCCTGTGCGCGTCTGTAACTAATTATCTTGCATCGGGAAAGGTGAAAGCGTATTTTCGCCAGAAATCACGCCGCGCTTATCCGGCGCATTCCTGGGGAATATAAAATAATGAAATGGTATGCTCTGCTTACGCTGGCGGCGGTGTTTTCTGCCCAGGCCAGCCCGGAAATGTGTTTTAACAAGGCGGGACGCGATTACGGTATTGATCCGCTTTTACTGACCGCAATTTCAATAAAAGAGTCGCGGCTCAGAATGGACGCCATTAATGATCGTAACCGTAATAAAACAGAAGATGTCTGCGGCATGCAGGTTAACAGTTCACATTATGCGGCGCTGCGAAAATTTGATATTACCCGTGAACGGTTACTGAAAGAACCCTGTACGTGTATTTACACCGGCGCCTGGGTACTCGCGCACAATTTCCGGGCTTACGGTAAAAACTGGGACAGCGTCGGGATGTATAACACCGGTCCATCACCGAAGCTCATCGTGCAGCGACGGGCCTACGCAACCGCTATTAAAAATATATATCGCATCCTGCTGGCCACACAAATGATTCAAAATAAACAAATCATCCAGCGTGACGAAAATCCGCTTCTGGTCAGGTCATCGGCATCCGTAAATACAGACACAAAAGAAAATAATCAATAATGGAATTGTGAGGCATTCGTATACGTTTTCTGATTTTATGGCACGGGAAGGGAAATTATTCTGGGGGAGTATCGGGTAATGATGGGAAATATCCGGCGCTTTTCGATTGCGCCGGACAGATAAACCGCTACCATTCAAAAACATCGTACCCGTCAAGAGTATCAGCGTCCGGGTCAAAACAGATCATCCCTATTTGATGTTGTTTGCGCAGACAAAACACCAACTTCCTCACGGGCTTTGAAATCCCCATTTCTTTTAATTTCAATACCGGATACCGGTATTCACGCAGCATTAAAAGATAGCCATAGCCGGTGTCAAATACCCAGGGGAATTTTTCGTTAACGTATTGCGATAAAATTTCCCCATCGCCCGGCGTTATATGTGCCGTGCTGCATGTCATGCCGTGAATCTTTTCCATACTGTTGACCTTATGCACAGGGAGAGCGAACACTCTCCCTAATGTAAATGCAAAATGTTACGCCTTCATTTTTTTAAACTGCTCGGCAATCATCCACAGCGCCCGGTTTAATTTCACGTCGCCGTCAATACCGTTAATCGCGCGCGTCGTGGTGCGCTTTCCTTTTTCGTTGCGACCGGTTAAGCCGCCCTTAATCATATTTTCCTGCACCCGCTGAAAGGTCACCCACAAATCATTTTGGCAGTCTTCTCTGCGTCGTGGCATTAATACACTCGCCGGGGTAACGGGGATTTTTTTATCCTCTTCCCCGTAGCGATACATGAGCGCCGCCTGGGCAAACAGGTCTTGTTCGTCCCGGTTGAGGGGAATATCTTTCATGATGTTCATGTGCTCATCGACCTTGTCAAAGATGCCGAGCACCTCATAGGCTCCCTCGATCACCTGTCCGGTGACGTCGCCTTTGTGGGGGACACGCACCTCGCCAAAATCCTCGCCGCACACCATGCCGTTCGCACAAACAAAGCGGAAAATTCCCGGCAGCATCTGGTAGCTGCTGCTGCCGTCATGCGAATTAAGCAGGACGATTTCCGGCACTTCGCTGCCGGTGATTTGGCGCTCGCGGCGCAGCCGCAGCATGTGTTTGGTGTGGCCCTTCCGGGCCTCATCCCGGACGCGGGTCTGACAGGCAAAGAATGGCTGAAAGCCTTCTTTGCGCAGGCTGTCGAGCAGCTGAATGGTCGGAATATAGGTATAACGGTCACTGCGGGAGCCGTGTTTTTCTTCTGAAAACACGCTCGGGACGACGCTGGCCAGCTCGTCATTGGTCAGCGGACGGTCGCGGCGGATCTGATTTTTGGCACCAAAGCGGGACGCTAAACGCATAATATTATCCTCGATGTTGATCATGTTGTTGGGTCAGGTGTGAGTCATGAAAAGCGCGCCGGGCAGCTGACGTTCACCGCCCGACAAAGACGCTATTCCTCTTCAAACAGTTCATTGCGCAGGTCGCAATAGGCGTTTGCGGTGCGAACCAGTTCTTCATCCGTCAAGGTCAGCCCCTGTTTTTCCGCCGCGTGTAAAAAGATGAGATGATCTTTCTCCGGCAGGCGTTTCAGGTGCGCGACGGCGCTGGAAATCAGGGTGTACTCATAGATTTCGGCGTGCAGGCCGCAGCCCTGATGGGCTTTTTCACTCAGGCGGGAAATGACCGCATCGGCGCGGATCACATCAAAAGGATGAGAAGACGAAACATCCGTAATAAAGCCGTCCATGCGCAGGGACGTGCTTTTCGCCCCCCATCTTTCGGAAGATTCAGGAGCGGCGGTCTTGACGTTTTGTGTGTGCATTCTTCAGGTCTCCTTCG
>NZ_JABAED010000031.1:0-50334 GCF_023701875.1 Rahnella sp. CG8 | reverse complement strand
CGGAAAAACGCTTCTTCATGGGGATGTCCTCATGTGGCTTATGAAGACATTACTAACATCGGGGTGTACTAATCAACTGGGAGCAGGTCACAATAGTTCTCGGAACTAAAGTAGGAAACGTTTTCATCAATACTGAATCTTCTGATGTTGAGTTCGTTTCTAGCGAACAGCTTGAACTTTTCTCGCCTATTAGTGTCTCTTGTGACTGCCTTCGCATAAACAGCGAAAAGTTAATTGTTAAGTCAGTCAAAAAAGACGAGGGAAACACAAGCGTTATTCTTGAAGCCAATCGATTCGAAAGTACTCAAACTATTAGTCCCCCTTTGGTTCGCCCTGGAGCTGAGCTTTATGTGAACTGGCCATCATCAGAGAGTTTTCCATGGTCTGCGTTTTCAAACAAGCTTGTAAATGCTAATTCCGACGATCGGGTTGCTGATGCATTAAGAGTGTTTCGGAGAATCGTTATGGCGTTTAGGTCTCACAGTAAAGGTCGCTTGGCAAGGCTTCAAGATAAAATTAATCATGCTCGTATGTTACGAGGCGAGGACGGACGAATGCTTTTGTCTCAGCTTGTTGAAGACGGAGTGATAAGTCCTGAAAATCACATGTATTACCTTGAGCCAAACCTTCTAGGAAGTGTTGCAGGTGCATCATTCTTACAGGTAAATACCAAAAACTATTCTGATGAGACGCTTCAATATGTTGCGCGTGCGATAAAGCACACTGCGTGAGACCAAAGCAACTTATATCAGATAACAGCCCTCCTTGAGAGGGCTTCTTATCATACTATGACCAGTTACGTTGGCGTCATCCCAATACGTTATCGTAGTTCGATATTAGCAACGTCCGTTTTTGGCATAGTGCTGCCTTTCAGATTTGGTTTGGCTCTGTGCCGCAGTTGTGTCAGCTCAAGTCTGGGCTAATACGCATGAGCAATTCATCTTCCACAATCTTCATATCTTCCGCATCCAGCCCTAACAGAGGGCGCGCCGGATACTGCATTTCTTTTGCACGGACAGACGGACGATCCCGCAGCCCGTACTGATGCACCTTCGCCATGCGCTGAACCTGGCCGGTGAATTCCACCACGGCGTCGTCAGCGGTGCCTTTGGCCTTCATGTATTTTGCCGTGCGCAGTTTGGCGAACATTTCCCGCTTAATGCGGCCTTTCTTTGCCCGCAACGGCTGCGGACGGCGGGGCGTGAACGGCTGACCGTCAGGTGTAACCTGCTGCTTAATACGCTGCTGCTGATGTTTGCGCAGACGCTTCGCAATGGTTGCCGCCATCGCCTTACGGCTTTGCGGTGACAGCGCCGCAATCAGTCCCGCCAGGCGGGTATCAAACGCTGACAGCTCACTCATGCCACTGACTCACTAACTCGCCGTGCAGGTACAGTTCACGCGGCCTTTCAACTGGCTCCGGCAGTGGTGGTTCCGGAAAATGCTCCACGTACAGACCGGCATCAATCTGTTTCACGATCACGCGCTCGGTGAGCTGCACATCAATCGCGATATCGTAGGAGCCATCATCGAGCATATCTGCCTTGAATTTAAAGCCGGTCTGCTGCTTTTCAGGTGTCGCCATGATGTCCGGCTGGTTCTCGCGCAACCAGGCCAGAATGGGCACAATGATCAGATCGCAGTCCTGGGTAAAGTTGGTGATCAGCAGCTCGGTCTGATACTGGTACTCAAACGACAGCGAGCTGGCTAACGTGGAAACGATGCGCCCGTTATCCACAAACATCCGCAGGGTGTCGGGGCTGGTTTGCAGCACCGGCACGGCGTCAGTTAGGGCTTTTCGCAGCTGTGCGGGTTTTAACACGATGTTCCTCCTGGCATTGTTTGACCGCTTCCACCTGGAGGCCGCAGGCTACCAGCGCGGTCTCCAGGTTTCTGACGTCACTGCTTAAATCGCCGTTAGTGGCCGGTGAGCTTGCCGGTATCGGGCAGCTCGTTACCGCCGGACAGCCAACGTAAATAATCTGCGGCGCGGGCAAAGGCGGGGCGTTGGTGCATCCGGCCAATACCGTCAGGCAGACTAGCTGCATACCAGTCGCGTATTTCCTGATTTTCATTGAGTAACCTTTGAAGGTGAATTTCACGATCCCGCGTTAACTGTCCCGCTTGTGAGAGCTGTGTGCGCAGGCTTTGTTCCTGGCGTTCGCGCATCAGTGCCTCATCGCTCAGGTGGTTAATGGCGTTGTCTCGGCTTTCAATACCGGCGGACAGCGTGCCGATAATGCGCTGCGCCTGGTCAGCTTCATCATGCAGGCCGCCGATACGCCAGGTTTGCAGCCCCGCCAGCGCGCAGGCTGCCAGCAATAAAACAATCACAATGCGCATCAGACACCCCGAAGGCAGTAGGCCAGCTCATTCGCGCGGCGGCGCTCCAGGCCGGTGACGCGCTCGCCCTTCACAAACACCCAGCGCGGCAACTGCTCGCAGGCGTCACGCCATCGACCTTTATTGATGAAAAACCCTAACGTGGATTGACACGCCGCTGTCACGCCGACGTTAAAGGCAAAGGACACCACGGCGTCATACACCGGCTGCGGCATGGCAACCGGCATACAGCGCGCAATGCCTTTCTCCACCCGCATCACGTCTTCCACCAGGTTAACGGCGGCCTGCCGTTCGCTGATTTGCGTTTGCGGCTTCACGCCTGCGGTGTGCCCGATGCCGTTTGTCCAGACGCCCGCGCTGCACTGATAGGCGGACAGGCGGCAGCCCTCAAAATCGGCAATCAGTGCCAGACCGGCGGCGGACGTTTTCAACGTGGGCGTTTGTGGCAGCAGCGCGGCAATTGCCAGGACGGCAGCGACGGCGCAGCGTCTAACGATTGATGGCTGCATTGATTTCTCCACTGATGCCCATTTCTTTCAGCAGGCGGTAGGTTTTGCGCCGGTAGTACCAGTTCACCAAGAAGGTCGCGACGCCGACGCCTGCCCCCACCAGAAAGGCGATATCCTGCGGTGACATAGCGCCGAGCCAGGCAAGAAAGGCAGCGACGCAATAACAGATAAACGAGGTGATGCGCTCCATGGTCATCAGTCCCAAAGTGAGACGGTTTCACTGACTGCGGGCAGGCTTATGTCCGGCAGCTCCACCGCGTAGCCATGGGGCAAAATTGCCCCCTGTGCGGCTAAGCCAACGTTAGCCGCGTAAACGTGTTCAACCACCGATCCCGTACGCCCGTAGTACCGCCAGCACAGCGAATCTACGGTGTCGCCCTGTTCGGCAATGACTTTCATCAGAGCAGCCCGATGATGCAGTGAGACACGCCAGCGACATCGCTGATCGCATTGCGGCCATCACGCCACAGTTCATCAACCGTACTTTCGACAATCTCCGCCTTTTTACTGCCAGCATCGGTGGTATCACTGTTCGGATATCGTTCCGCAAGAATGGCTGCCGTAATGGATGAAACTGCCCGCAGGTAGGCGCAGACTTTGATACTTTCGTCATCAATCTGGTCTGCCGGGACATCAGAGAGGGTTTTGTATCCCTGAGCCACCTGTGCGACGCGGTAGCTGTAAAGCTCGGCGTTAACTTCGGTCAGCGCGTACTTAATGACGGCTCGCAGTCGTTTGGTGGTCACCGTTCCTTCCAGGCGCAGCGTGTCGCGTAACTCCACCGGATTGATATCCGGCCAGAAGTGCGTGTTTTTGATCGCGGGTTCCGTCGCGGCGTCCGGCTTTGGTGCAGGTACAACAAGAGACATAGTGACCTCTGAATAGGGGACGGTGGACGCCAGCGTTGAACGAGGTCACAGACCTGTCGCGGCTGGCGTGCCGTCCGGCGCGGGGCGCGTTCTGTTTAGCTGCTGGCAGCCTTTTTGATGGCTGATTCCAACCGCTCAATATCCTTTTTAACGCCGCAGTTGCTGTTCAGCTGGAAGGCGCGTTTCAGGTGTTGCAAGGCGAGCGGCAATTTCTCCGCGTCGCGATACAGGTAACCGGTAATTTTGTGCAGCTTGGCGCGTACCTGATCCGGCATGTCCTGGCTTTCCGTCAGTTCCATCGTGGTCATGAGTACATCGAGACTGACCTGCTCACCGGCAGCATGAGCGCGGGTGCTCATGTCGGCGATTTCCTCCGCCAGCGCATAACCGGCAGGGCGTTTGCCGAACGGCATCGCCAGCTTGTAATGCAGCGCATAGCGGGCGATTTCCAGCGCACCGGCATAATCACCGGCATCAATACGCCAAATCATGATGGTCATCAGGATGGCGTCCTGTGCGCCTTTCCCCTCGGCGAGAACGCCCGCCACCCAAGGCGCATATTCGGGCAGCATCTTGCGTTTGAGTTCTGCCTTTTTCTCAGCGGAATAGGCTTTCTTCAGAGCTTTCTGGTGAGCATTAAGCTTTTGCAGCAGCAGTTCATAGCCGGTGGCATGACCCAGCAGGCTGGTATCCTGCTGCGCGGCTTCGATAGCTGACTGCCGCAACAAATGACGTCGGGCAGGGCTGGTCATGGCTTACTCCTGAGCTGCCGGTGCAGTGGTACCGGATGCAGTTTTGATGGCATCAACGATCGCCGAGGTGAATTTGCTGAGTTCAGCTTTTTCAGCTGTGTCCTCTTCTCCGGCGGCCACTTCGATGTTCTCGATCAGACAGCCGCAGCCGTAATCTTCCACCACGTAATCCTCGTTAATGGATTCGTAGTTTTCGATACGGTCACGCTTTGGTACTTCCTCAACGTGGCGGCGGTGCGTGCCGTCCTGCCAATAAATGGACAGGTTATCCATGCGAGTGATCAGCATGGCGTTAGCAGGGAAGCCCGGTACACGAACGGCGGGCAAATTGCCGATGCGTTTCTGGCTGACAATCAGGTCGGCGGCCATCGCCTCAGTGTTTGGCTGCTGTTTGTTGATGAGCGGGAAATACTTATCCGCCAGCAGCTTGCGGCCGCAGATAACCACCAGTTCGGTGTCGTCCTGATAGATTGGGTCGATCAGTTCATTCACCGCATCAAAGACCAGGGCGTCGAGGTTTTTGTATTCACCTTCGCCACCGACTTTGACCGCCTCATTGGTGACGGTACCGTCTTCGGCGACAATCATGCCCATCACTTTGGACGGGGCATTCAGGCGGTATTTTTGCAGCCAGCCCACACCGACATCCTGCAACAGCGGATTCTGAACGCGGTTAGACGTCGGTGCGCGGGAAACACCGTTAAAGCCGACCAGGATACGATCCAGCGCCTGACGCTTGATAATGGCGTCACGCAGGCGGGTCTGAAAATCGTTGTATCGCGCCCACAAATCCAGCTTGCTGTACATCCAGTGGAAGTCGTAGTTGGTTTTGGTGCAGTGGTAGCCTTCCTGATCCAGCTTGGTGAAATCAGCCGTTTCACGCTCGTCACCGGCGTCAGTGTTGGTGGTACTGGCAATCGTGCCGGTTACGCCGACGCCCACTTTCGCGCCCATCATTTCGTCCACCGGAATGATGTTGATACGGGTCAGGAACTCTGAGGACTCCTGCAATCGGGTCATCAGCGTCTGAGTGACGGACGGCTCGACGTTAAATTTCTTGTCCAGCGTGCCGACGTCAACGTTGTTGAGTTTGGCGAGCTGAGACAGGAACGCATTAAATTTAAAGCGCGTTTCTTTTTTCATGAGGTGTTTCCTGAGAATGAGTTAAAGGTGTCGGATCAGCAGTCGGTGACCGTCTCGTCTACGCCTGCGCCGCCGGTGGCTTGCGGACGCTGGCCGAATTTCTGCGCTGGTGTCTGCGCTAACTTGCCTTTCAATTCAGTGAGGGCGTCATGTTCGGCAGCGGTGGATTTTTCCAGGGTATCGACGCGGCTCAGCAGGTCGGTCAGGCTGTTTTCATGCTTATCCAGTCCGGTCTGAGCGTATTGAGCGACCTCGCTTACGGCTTCGTGAACATCGGCCAGGCGGGCATCGTCAGACGCCTGTTTACGTGAAAGCTTTTGTTTAACCAGTGCGAAAAGAGAAGGGGCAGATTCCGGCGCGTCTTCGAACTCAATCAGTGCTTCGGTGGCGACGGTGAAGAGGCTGTCAGGATCGGATTTACGACCGGCGAGGGGGTTCTGTTTGGCTTTGCGGCTGAACTCCAGCATTTCAGTGCCGAGGCTTGCGGGGTCATCGGTGACGGCCAGACCGACCAGGTAGGATTTATTTGAGTTGGCGAAGTTACGTTTGATCTCCATCGAGGTGTAAACCTTCTGCCCGTCGCCGACCATCTGCGTTAAATCCGCGGTCGGGCTGATCATTGCGTACAGCGCCCATTTGTCATGCAGCAGCGGTTCAGCCGCGTCATTAATTTGTTCGGCTTTAAGCTGGATCACGTCGCCATAACGGCGAAAATCGCTGGTCGGTAATACGCCCTTGATGTGCTCGAGATTGACGCGGGCACCGTAGGCTTTCGCGCTGTACGTCTCCGCCATTTGTTTGATGTCGTTAGCATCAATTTCACGGCCATCGCAGGTGTCGCCTTCGACTCCGATGCGGAACCATTTCGATACTTTCTTTGCCATGTAACTGACTCCTGTAATGAGTGTTGAAAACGGGAGTTAGTTTCCAGAGAGTCACCGCAGGCCGCCAGCCGATGCGGGTTGTTGCCCGATGGCACAACGTGGGCAGCGCGAAAAACGGCTGTCTGGCCGGTAACGTGGCGGCATGAATATTTCAAACTCCACCATCATCAGCGACCCGCGCCGACAGGCGGCACTGCTTTACTGGCAGGGTTTTTCTGTGCGGCAAATCGGGGAGATGCTGAGCCAAAAAACGCCGACCGTGCAGAGCTGGAAAACTCGCGATCAGTGGGAGGCCATTGCGCCCATTTCTCGCGTGGAAACCAGCATGGAAGCGCGGCTGATCCAGCTCGTCATGAAAGATGTAAAGGAGGGGAAGGACTACAAAGAGATCGACCTGTTAGGCCGACAGATTGAACGCCTGGCAAGGGTTAATCGTTACAACCAAACGGGCAGCGAGGCAGATTTAAACCCGAACGTCGCTAACCGCAATAAGGGCGAACGAAAGGCACCCGATAAGAATGTTTTCAGTGATGAGGCCATCGAAAAGCTCGGCGATATCTTCATTGAAACGTCGTTCGAGTATCAGCGCGGCTGGTATCAGGCAGGGCTTCAGCACCGTATCCGCAACATCCTCAAGTCCCGCCAGATTGGTGCAACCTTCTACTTTGCCCGGGAAGCGTTGATTGACGCGCTGACTACCGGCCGTAATCAGATTTTCCTGTCAGCCAGTAAGTCGCAGGCGCACGTCTTTAAAAACTACATCATCGACTTTGCAAGACTGGTGGACGTCGATTTAAAAGGCGACCCGATTGTGCTGCCGAACGGCGCACGGCTGATTTTCCTCGGTACCAACGTCCGCACTGCGCAGAGCTATACCGGCAATCTCTATTTGGACGAATATTTCTGGATCCCCAAGTTTCAGGAGCTGCGCAAAGTGGCTTCCGGTATGTCGCTGCATAAAAAATGGCGAAGCACCTATTTCTCCACGCCATCCAGTCTGGCACACAGCGCCTATCCATTCTGGTCGGGGGAACTATTCAACAAAGGGCGCCGCAATAAAGCCGACAGGATTGATCTGGATCTCACGCATGCGCACTTGTCAAAAGGCGTGCTGTGCGATGACGGCCAGTGGCGGCAGATCGTAACGGTGGAAGATGCGCTGTCAGGTGGATGTAACCTGTTCGACCTGGAACAGCTGCAACTGGAATACAGCCCCGCTGAATATGAAAACCTTCTGATGTGTGAGTTCGTGGATGATCAGGCATCGGTGTTTCCATTTGCCGAGTTGCAGGGCTGCATGGTGGACAGTCTGGACGAGTGGGAAGACTTTGACCCGTACGTGAAGCGGCCGTTTGCTTATCGTCCTGTCTGGATTGGTTACGACCCGTCGCACACCGGCGACAGCGCAGGCTGTGCAGTGATTGCCCCGCCAGTTGTTTCCGGCGGCAAGTTCCGTGTGCTCGAGCGTCATCAGTGGAAAGGCATGGACTTTGCCGCCCAGGCCAGAAGCATCGAGGAACTTACCAATCGTTATGCCGTGGAGTACATCGGTATCGATGCGACTGGTATCGGGCAGGGGGTGTTCCAGCTTGTTCAGCAGTTCTTTCCGGCGGCGCGTGAGATCCGTTACAGCCCCGAGGTGAAAACCGCGCTGGTACTTAAAGCAAAAGACACCATCAGCTCCGGCCGCCTGGAATACGACACCGGACACACAGACATCACTGCGTCGTTTATGGCGATCCGCAAAACGATGACCGCCAGCGGCAACCGTTCAACCTACGAAGCCAGCCGCAGTGAAGAAGCCAGCCACGCCGACGTGGCGTGGGCAATCATGCACGCCCTGTTAAACGAACCACTTACCGCCGCCAATGGCGGACAAAGCCCGAACATTCTGGAGTTCTACTAAATGAGCAAGCGCAAATACTTTAAAACCACACAGACCACGACCACTGAAAGCCAGCAGGGCGCGGAGGTATTCAGCTTCGGTGACCCTACGCCGGTGTTAGACCGCCGCGAAATTCTGGATTACATCGAATGCACGGGTAATGGCCGCTGGTATGAGCCACCGGTCAGTTTCGATGGCCTTGCCCGCAGCCTGCGCGCCGCCGTTCATCACAGCTCTCCGATTTACGTGAAGCGGAATATTTTGGCCTCGACGTTTATCCCGCATCCGCTACTGAGCCAGCAGGAGTTCAGCAAATTCGCGCTGGATTATCTGGTATTCGGGAACGCGTACCTGGAACTGATCCGCAACCAGCTCGGCGAACCACTGCGATTTGAGGCCGTACCGGCTAGATATGTGCGTCGCGGAGTGGAAGAGGGGACGTACTGGTTTGTGCAGGGCTGGAAAGAACCGCATCAGTTCGCAGCAGGCAGCATCTTCCACCTGATCGAACCGGACATTAACCAGGAGATTTACGGCCTGCCGGAATACCTGAGCGCACTTAACTCTGCCTGGCTAAACGAAGCAGCGACGTTGTTTCGCCGCAAGTATTACCAGAACGGCGCGCACGCAGGTTACATCCTGTATATGACCGACGCCGCCCAGAGCAGCAGCGATATTGATTCAATGCGTAAGGCGATGCGGGATACCAAAGGCCTGGGAAACTTCCGCAACCTGTTCATGTACGCGCCGAACGGCAAGAAAGACGGTATTCAGATCCTGCCACTGAGTGAAGTCGCCACCAAGGATGATTTCTTCAATATCAAGAAATCGAGTCGTGATGACCTGTTAAGCGCGCACCGTGTGCCACCTCAGATGATGGGAATCATTCCTGACAATGCCGGAGGGTTTGGGGATGTAGAAAAGGCGGCAAGCGTGTTTGTCCGTAACGAGCTAACGCCGTTGCAGGAACGAATGAAGGAATTTAATGACTGGCGTGGGGAAAAGGTTATTGGCTTTAAAACTTATAAATTATCATCAGACTAATAGTTAAATGGTTCACCTTAATGTGAACCATTTAAATTTTTACTCAACCATTTCAAATTCATTATGAATATTCAAAATTTCCTGCTGAGTGGCAGATACTTTGCCTGTCATTTTGCATAGCAATCTGTAGTTATGAGGCGCATCATCGCTGATTTTTTCAACCTTAAGAGAAACTGACTGTGGGTTTTCGATCAACATATTTTTGATAAATTTAGCGAAATAACGAGGACAATAGCCCACGATTTCCGCAGGTTTATCGGCTCGAATAACGACAGCTTCACAGTCGTAAGCGTTTTGGATATCCAAGCATAGCCTTAAATCCTCGCCAGGTTTCAGTTCAGAGACTCGCTTGTTAGACGCCTCACTTAAGTAGCTTAAGCCGTGAAGGAAAAAGAAATGCTCAAAACTGCCATCATTGCCGACTTCAATGCGCTTAAAAATCTGAAGATTATCAGTACTACGTAATCCCCCTGTTCGCCCTAAAATCTCGAGGGGTTTAGCGTTCTCATCGTCAAGCCCCAACCAAGAAATGAATCGTGGGTATTCAGGTCTTTTAGGTGATAGCAACCGGTTCTTAAAAAGTGGAAAGAGATCTTCTGAGACATAAGTCTGACTGACGTCATTCATCCCACTGAATTTGGTAAATTTAGGCGAACAGAGCGCGCCCTTTGTGTATTTGAAAACATAACCCGATTTACGCTCTTGCAAATTACCAACGACATGCCAGTCGTGAGTATCTGGCGCCTGCCATGCAACATAAACTGAGTTAACTGTAGTCATTTTCAATTAGCCTTTTTCTGTTTTCCATAACCATCAAGGTCGCGAACCTGCGTGCACTTTCTGAAATGCATTCATCTGGAACGTCTTTAAAAACCTGGGTTATGGCTTCTTCTGTCAAACTTTGCAGCTTCGCAATCCAGTGCCGTTGCGCAGCATCTCTACCTTCCACAGCCTGCCTGAATGCCTCAACAGTCGAAAGTGGTTTTTTATCAGTTTTCGTCTTGAAAAGTTCTGAGCGGGCTTTACGTACAAAGCATGGAATCTGTCGATTCTGATCTTTAGTGTTGAGTCGCTCATCTCTCTCACTGTCAAGCATCTCCCTTCCTAAACTCGCAGCGTGATCATACGTAGGACATAAAAATTGCTCACCAGTTTCATTATCGAGCATGATCGCCCAATTTTCATGGTGGCGATCTTGGTTACTTATTAGTGCATCTAGCATCAAGTAACCACAGAAAACATCTGCAGCGTTTAAGCCTTTCAGGTCATAGCTAGATTTTGGGGGCAGAATTGTATGCCGGTCTAAACAAGCAATCACTCGGGGAACAGTATGCTCCCTGACCCTCACCGGCTTTCCTTCCTGTTGAAAAGGTTCAGGATAGTCGGTGGAAGAACTATGCAGTACCTCATTACCCATGACCATTCGAAACTCTCCGGAAATCATGCTTGGGGTAATGACGCCAAATCGACCATTTGTTTGGGCTATTTCATACTCAGCGTGCGGTATGCCCAACAGATGGCAGATCTCAGCGGCACATTTTTCTGACCAATGCTCCCCAGTTTCTGCCCGTGAGTACTTAAACAACCACGGGTTAGCTTCCTTATCAACATAGTGGAACCAAAATTTTTCTTTGGTTCCAAGCTGTTCGATGTCACTTGCCACTGGAGTTAATTGAATAAATTCAAAGGGCATTTCTCGTCCCTGAATGCTGAACCTATAGGAAAGGGGACAACATTCTACCGGACAAACAAGAAAAAACCCATTAGTTGATTAACATATCAGAGCACTGTTTTTTTATACAGTTATAATGTGCGATTTATGAAAACTTCTAGTTGTAAGGGAGAACCAACATCCGGAGCTGAATTTTAAATCCGTTCTAACAACTCATTCGAGTGTTTACCGCCAGCGCGCAATGCTATCCCCGCCACGCCTGCCCGCTTTATAGGTCGCTTTTGATGCAGTTGCGTGATCCACTGTGATCCATGTCAGCACTGGTGTCGCGGGGAGAAAAGAGCAGGGCGATCACAATGCAAAATCATGCACTCACTGCATGCAGAGCTATCAAAGTGAGATCGCCCGCGTTCCTGGCTATTCTTCATCGTTGTAAACAGAGAATGGCACTGACGGCGTGTCTTCTTCATCCAGAACGCTATCGGCCATGTCAGAGATCATTTCCATCACCAATGCGTACTCGTCATTTCTGCACTGGCCTGACTGTGCGATGTCAGCCATAAGCCGGATTTTTATCAAAGCCATCTTTAGCTCATGAGAGGATTCCATTACTCACTCCAATGCACTGTTTATTTATACAGTATAATATTACCATTTCTTAACAAATTCCAATAAAAACTGAATGTTAGTTTTTAACCAATAGCTTAGATTAATGTTTAAACAGTCCTAGTCGTCATAAAATTCCTGCCATTCCATAAGAGGGGGATGATGGATCACAACATCACCAAAACTGATTTTGGCTCCCCGGGTTAATGCTTCCAGCTCCCATCTTTGAGCTTTGATATCGTTTTTAAGCAATTCCTGTTCAATCTGTGGCAATCGCGCCCGTTCTTCAGACGTCAATCTTGCTGATGGGGCAACATCACGGCCTTTAGTCGGGTCAAAGCTTCGTTGTGATTTACTCACCTTCGGCGTTTCTTCACGTATACGCGCCACAATCGCCCTCACGGCGGCAGTGTCTGTCCAGTCAATGACTCGCAGGTTGTCAGAATTAGACGCTGTAGGCGCTTTCCCAACCTGGCTATCACGCCTATTTGCGGCTTGTTTCTTTTCACCTAACCCACAGTTATTGACAGGACTCCGAGGCGCGCCGTGGGCGCTTTTTGAGGTCAAAACCTCAACGTCAACGGCGGAAGAAACGATCCGCCATTGTGTTGTGCGGGTTTCATAAACGTGGGAGTCGCCGAGGTGAGGCGCAAAAATGCCCACAACCTTTTTGACTTCCTCATCGTATGCGTTCAGCTCATCAGCCACGCGGCGGGCGACACGCACAGTCTGATCGTCGCGAGGCACATTAGCGCCGCCCTGGGCTGACATGTACGCCATAAAATCACCGGCATCAGCAGCAGCGCGGACAGCTTCCACTTCTTCGTCAAAGGTTTCAGTCAGACTGATGGAACGGATGCGGCGGCACTCACGGTATGAACCCATCGTAGGCAGGCCGATAGGATGAAACTGCGGGATACGCCAGGTAGCAGCCCAAGCAGTAACAGCGGCAGCGGAGTCTGTCAGCAACTCGCCGGTTTCGTGGTCACGCTCGCCTTCCAGTGCGTAACCGTCGATGTTCTTTGCGATGTATTTGGCGATATAGCCCGCCGCGCCGCCGCGATTCAGGTGCTTACAGTCAAAGCGGTTTTTAGCTGCACCGCGTTCGTCACCGTCTTCCTTCATGGCGTATTTGCGCATGATATCGATCACCCGGTGACGCATGGCGGGCTTGGTGAATAGCATCATGTGCCAGTGCGGCGTCGCGTCGTGGTGAGGTTCCACCACCCGCATCCCGTAAACGGACAGGCCACTGTCTTTGAACGCGGTGCGCATTTTGCTCCAAATTCCGCACAGATAACGCTGCGCATCTTTCGGGGTATAGGCCTCTTTGTCCCAGGCGTGATTGCGCTGAACGCGCTTTTTATCGCCCTTGCCAACCATGCGGGTCGGGTGAAATTTGGAAGGCGTGGTGATGGTCAGAAACATCCCGACGTCGCCATTTGCGGCGGCATACTTTTCTGTGCCGGCGATCGTGCTCATTAACTCCATGCGGCGGATCTCAGGGTTTGAAATACTCGCCATCACTTTGTCTATCAGACTGAAACGTTCCCCGGTTTCGATGTTCTCCAGTTCGCAGCTTTTCAGGTAGTCGAGATTCGACAGACGGCGCGCACGCACTTCACGGATAGCCTGCTTACTAGCATATGGGGAAGCGTCGCGGTTCACTTTGCCGATGGCGATCAGTAAAGATTCACGCCAGCGGGTGCGCTGACCTTTTAGCTGGCGTAACCACCAGTCCGGATTAACCAGACGCGACATGGCAGCGATAGCGGAAACGGCATCCAGTTTGCCTTTGCAAAATTTTGCCCAATACATCGGCGTGATATTGAAAGCCTGTCCCATACCAGCGATTTCACTGTAAAGCTCGCACTGGGTATCACGCTCAAAAAGAATCGAATTATCCCCGTTGTACTGAGCAAGCAACTGATCGCAACGTTCTTCATAGATTTCTTTCAGTTGTCCGGCGATGTCCTGAGCGAACCGGCGCAGCGGTTTATCGCTCATACTCGGCAGGCTGTGATAGGTATCTGCCTCAGACATGAATTTCATGGAGGCTTTAATATTCATTGCGTGAGCGGCATTGACCGCCCCGACGCGGGGAAGGATGCTGCGACCAAGGGTATAAACCAGATATTTATTGGCGGCGTGAATACCCTGAGTTTTCAGCAGATACGCATGACGACCTGTGAAAATTTCTCGCAGGTCGGTAGAGAGGTTTTTTACTCTGATTAAAACAGCTTGCCCCTGATCGTATTCATCACGGGTAAGCGGTCTTTCAAAGCCAGAAACAGCCTGGCGTGGTTTGTTCCAGGGAAACGCCCAGAATTCGGGCGTTATAATCTGAGGGGTGAAGCGGCTTGCCAGCATCATTCTGAAATCGGGTGGTTAGCCTGAAATACAGCAACCGCAAAACCACGAGGCGTGGCACTGCGTTTATTTTTGGTGGCAGTCGATTTGCCACCGCAAAACCGCCAGCCTGGATTGTCTTTATGCAGCGGGGGGACGCGTTTCAGTTTCGGTTTTTTAAAGCCATTACCGGACCAGATGCATGTCCCTTTGTTGTAGGCATCCTGACCCGGGTAAACGTCCGGATAAACCGGATGCTGATCGTCAGATGGCAGATATCCGCCGAAGTCGCAGGGATGGAAAGTGAAATCAGGTTTGCGGTAAATACTTGAAAGCACACCCACCGGATTTTCAAATGCCCAGCGGGAATTCACCATTAATCCAACCAGACGGACTAAATCAGCCAGCTCAGCAGCTTCAATCTGAAATAAAGGGTTGGCTTTACGTTTTGATTCAAAATGACGCGCACCGGCTACAGTCAGATCAGTACATTCCGGAAAACCGAAAACCATCGCGACGCCGGAACCCACCATTTCAGCTATTTCACGCGCCTGTTGAAATTTTTTATCAGCGGAGAACCACATGCCGACCTTTACGTGGTTACCATCCCGGGTGATACCCGCATCATGCTGCCCGTCAAAACACCAACATTCATAGCCTGCATCGAGCCACGGCTGAGCCATAAGGCCGGTGTAGTCGTAGAGGAAAATAGCTTTAGGTGAAGTGCGTCCATCGACTAAACCGCATGCTGAATCCATTACAGACCACCTTTAAAATCAGAGAAGAAATAGCGGGCTGCGTTCACGCCAAGGAGAAGAAGAACTATTGAGAAATAGATCATTGCTTTCTCCGGTAATGTTTGGCGTTCAACTCAGCCAGTTCTTTGCAGTAAACACAAAGCTCAACCCCCGGCAGAGCTGCACGGCGTTGCTCCGGTATCGGGCGGTCGCAGTCGATGCAGAACATTGCGGAAATGCCCGCAACAGTTGCGCGGGCGGCTTGGATTTGTGCGGAAAGAATGAGATCAGCGCGCTCCTGAGCGGTGTCGATTACATCAGCCATTGTTACGCCTCCGCTTCACTTTGGATTCGGTTAGCTTCAATGCGGAGTGCTTCAGCAGCCTCAATTCCTGTCATTTCACGTTTGAGAATGAAACTGGCAATCGCTTCCAGGCGGCCAGCAAACACCACCGCTCGATTAGCGCGTTCTTCATTACGAGCT
This sequence comes from Rahnella sp. CG8, assembly GCF_023701875.1. Classification (NCBI taxonomy): domain Bacteria; kingdom Pseudomonadati; phylum Pseudomonadota; class Gammaproteobacteria; order Enterobacterales; family Yersiniaceae; genus Rahnella; species Rahnella sp. CG8. The sequence continues at coordinate 35,057 of NZ_JABAED010000031.1, read as the reverse complement.
GTGTCGAGCATCAACGACAAATCCAGAACTGAGGTGTAATCGCGTTCTGGTGAAGCTAAATCAATGCCCATAACTGGCAAACCAACAATATTCTGACGGGGGTTATCAATCATATTTTTCATGCAGAACTCCTGTTTTTGGGCAAACGAGTGCCCGGCGAGTTGACGCCAATTAGTTTGAATACGGGTTAGTGTTTAATATTTATCTTGCAATCATCATCACTGATAAATTTCGGCAGTGATTCAGTTAAACCAAGCAAAGAATTTAGCGCCGCAACTACTTGATGCCTTTCCGTCGGTGTTAATTCAGCAAACTTCATCTCAAGATGGCGACGAGATAAGCCAGCATGAAAACAGATTGTTCTACGCATATGCAGCGGCTGAGTATCAAATGTTTCCTGCGCTACATTCTTTCTGAAATCAAACATCTCTTTAATTCGGGAAAGATGTTTTTTACCTATTTGAATATGTTCTTCATTCACTAAAGACATAATCACCTCAACTAAACAGACGCTTTATAAGCGGTTTTGAATTTCTCACGGCCTGCGGGGCAGTGGTTTGTGACATTGAAGGGTTCCAACGCTTTCCACCTGGTAACTCGATGCAACCGTGGCTAAAGTGGCGAGATGGACTCTGCTGTTTTAAAAATGGAGCAATAGAAACAGCCATATTCACATCAGCCCATTTGTCGTGACGCTTGCAATAGCACCAACTGCGGATGCCAGCGCAGGGGATGCCTGTACTCGGCCTTGAACAACTAAACCGATCAGTGACAGATGGCGAATACCGGCATTAACACCTTCGAGTAATGACATTCGACGCTGAGAACTGACCGCACCACCTTTCACTGCATCAGCTGCAATAGAACCTACGGCGGCAGTTGCCTGTAGTGCGTAGGTTGAAAGATTAGAAGTAGCAATTTCATTGACCGGTACTGACGGCAGGCAATTTATCTGTGCAAGCATGCCATCGAGAAGGGCTGCATCCTCAGTCAAATCAGTGATTAAAAGAACTTCCTCACAGGTAAGCTTATGAGGTTGTTCAGGGTTGAACTTATTGCGCAGGATTTGGGGTTTAGTGCCCATCAGCGCGGCAAGTTCGGTAAGGTTATGACGATTCACAAATGCCTTACATGCATCGTCAAAGTGAGCGTGTTTGGAAACGCGATAATCAAACATTGTTAGTCCCTGCTAGTTTGAATAATCTGACTCAACGATTTATGTAGCGGCACTTGATGGCTTGCTGACGGTTTTTTTCACGCCAGGCCTCAAGATTGATCAGGGCATTGCCATGACGTTCCATAACGACAGTTTGCATTTGACCTGTTTTTCGGTTTTTGCGTTGCTGGGTGATTGTAGTTGAAGGAGTTGGTGCAAGAAGGACGACTCCATTCGCGATCCACTTTTCGAGGACTGCGGAGCTGATACCATTAATTGCAGCAAAATCTTTCTTAGAGATTGTTGGGGAATTGGCGAGCGTAGTCAGTTGCAAACTTATGGAGTTCACAATAGTTGCAGACAGGGCTGACTCCAAGGCCGGTAGCAACTGGGAAACAACCGAGTTTAATAGTTCCTTAGAAACGGCTTTCTTATCAATGGTCGCTTGAATTGCATTCTGATCAGACATAAAGCAAAATCTCCCTTTGAGCAGTTTGAGTTCTACTGTGTAACATGTGGTGTGTTGTCACTTTAGAACGCTTTATTTGAACTGTAAATCTCTTTTAGCGATTTATTGGTAAAAAAAATGCGTCTAGAAAATGCTGTAGCGGCTGATGTGCTGGAAAGAATCCTTTCGGCATATGGGTTTACGATGCAAAAAGAACTGAGTGATAAGCTCGGCATTGCGAAGAGCAATGTTGCTAGTTGGCTTCAGCGTGGGCAGGTTCCAGGTAATGTATTGGTGCAGTGTGCGCTTGACACAGGAGCGGATGTTCAATGGTTAGTGACTGGTGTGTTTGCAAATGCAAATAAATTTATTTCCCGGGAGTCGCTAGGACATTCAACACTTAAGGGGCAGCCTCTGATTGCGAAAATGCTGCAATCAGGTGGAAAACCTGTTCTGCAACGCATCTTGGAAGCTTACGGTTTCAAAACTCAGAAAGAGCTTAGTGAATATCTTGGAATCTCGACAGGAACCATAAGTACATGGGTGCGCAGAGAGTTTTTTCCTGGTGATGTAGTGATTGCATGCGCCTTGGAAACCGGGGTTTCACTTGCATGGCTCTCAACAGGTGAGGCAGATTCAAATCATCTCTTGAAAGGCAATACATATCCTTCTCAACCTTATGTTGTTTTGAAAAAATTTACGATTTCATCATCCATTTTAATTGAAGATGGAACTTGGATTGCAGATGCCTCCTTAGTAACAAATGGAAATAAATCTTTGTGTTATGTCGAGAAAGATAATAATTCATGGATTGTAGATTTCGGCGAGAAAATAATTGGAAACGGGAAATGGCTATTAAATGTTGATGGCGCCCATGATATATATACTATATCAAGAATACCCGGAAATATGATTAATGTCGTGAATGGGAAAGCTGGTTTTAAATGCCAGCTTGATGATGTGAAATATATTGGGGAAGTAAAAAGAACAATAATATTGGAATGATTACTTTATGCGTTGTACTCTTTCGAGGAGGCAGCGAAGAGGAGAAGGCGATGAGTGCTTACATCGATGATTTTAAGTCATTTCTTTTGGAAAACACAGCCACCGATACTTTCAGGCGATTTATACTTCATTCAGACTGCCAGATGATAGACTCTAGCCAAAGTTATGCGCTGAAAAGTAACATATGCGATAAATTTGGTATTAACTTTGACAATGTGGTCATTGTCGGTTCATGTAAGTTAGGATTTAGCATTAAACCTAATAAAAGATTTGTTCCATTTGGTGAAGAGTCTGATATCGATGTTGCAATTGTTTCACCATTTTTATTCGAAAAAATCTGGAAGTCAGCAATTGAATATAAGTATAGTGGTGCTGATTGGCCAAGTAAAAATAATTTTTTTCGATATCTTGCTGCTGGCTGGATTCGCCCTGACAAATTTCCGCCAAGTAGTAATTTTGCATTCTCAGGGGATTGGTGGGATTTCTTTTCAGAGATGACAAATTCTCGGAGATATGGGGATTTTAAAATTGCTGCGGGTATTTATTACAATTCATTTTTTTTGGAAAAATATCAACAAGTTTGTCTGGAACAATGTATCTCGGAGATTCGATCATGACAATGAATACTTCAGCTTCAAATAGACGTTTAAGGGTTTTGCTAACGGCAATTGGATCAGGGGCATTGATCCCTCAGCCTGACTTTCAAAGGCGTCTTGTTTGGACGAATAAAGATAAAGTTGAGTTCATAAGAACGGTTATTTCGGGTTATCCTTTTCCTGAAATTTATATTGCAGCAGGTAGAGTTGATCCTAAGACAGGTGAGGGTGCAGAAGTATTAGTAGATGGCCAACAGAGAGTAACAACACTATACCAATACTTTAAAGGCGATCCTGACCTAAGGTTACCAGCAGATATACAAAATTATGAAAATTTGCCAGAAAACAAACAAATTGAGTTTCTTGAATATAGTGTGGTTGTTCGAGATCTAGGTGCTATGTCAATTGAAGTAATTAAGGATATTTTTAAAAAAATAAACTCAACTAGCTATGGTTTAAATGCAATGGAGATAGACAATGCTAGGTATGATGGTGAGTTTAAAAAATTCAGTGAAAAACTATCTGAACATAAGTTTTTCTATGACTATAGGATTTTTACTTCATCAGATATAAAAAGGATGAACGATGTAAGATATTGTTTAGGGCTTGTTACCACAATAATGTCTACATACTTTAATAGAGACAAAGAGATAGAAGTATATCTGGAAAAATATAATGAAGAGTTCGATGGCAAAGACCTGCTAAATACGAATATCACCATGGTTTTGAGCTTCATTGACTCGATGAACTTTACTGCCAGTAGTCGTGCAATGAAAAAAGCTGACTTTTATACTTTATTTGTTGAGGTTCATCGTCTGATGATATATGAGGGTGTGGATTTAGATAATTCTAAATGCAGAAATTCTTTAGATGCTTTTTATGAAAAAGTTGAAGAGGTATCTTCAAACACATATAAAGGAACAGAAGATGAACCTCAAGTATATTATAAAGCTGCATTACAAGCGAGTAATGACCGTAGCAATCGTATAAGTAGAGGGAAGATCATTCACTCAGTACTTATCGGTGATTGATTTGAATTACGGTAGTGGTTGTTTAACTACCGTATTTTCATATGTGTTGAGGATTTGAGTGGTTTGAATATGACCTTGCAAACAATAAAAGATATATTACTAGTGTTTAGCTTCATTATTTCTATAGCTACGCTAATTGTTCACTTCAGAAATAGTAAACTTCAAAAGTTAAGTTATTTAATGAATCGTAATAACTCAAGAGTTGGAGAGACAAATTTTGAGTTCGTTGAATGTAAACAAGTAGGTGATGAGTATATTTTAAAGTTAGTACTTTTCAATCCTAGTTCGGTTGCAACAGTCGTTAAAAGTTTGACAGTTACAAAAACTCTAGAACACCCTAATTTTATTATGTGCAAGTTAGGATTTATGAAAGAAGTTAAGGTTCAATTCAGGTGGAGCCCTGCCGTAGACAGCCACGATTTTATAGTGACTCTTTATAAAGAGTCCTATGAATTACTGTATGTCAAAGATGTTGCAGTCTTTTTTGTAGCGATATCAGGACATATCAATCGTGATTTGCATCATATCGAGCTAAGAACAAATCATGATTTCCAAACGGTCACAACGAGAATCGATGGTTTCAATGCTCGTTTCCCAATTCATTTTGAACAATGGTTCAATGGTTGATGCATATTTATCGCCACATAATCGCCAATTGTGGTGATAAGCAACTGATTTAATTGATTTGTAGTCGTATTCGGTCTTTTTTTTTACTATTTGATTTATAAAGATAATTTTATCATCTCCCTAAATCCTAAATCCTAAATCCTAAATCCTAAATCCTAAATCCTAAATCCTAAATCCTAAATCCTAAATCCTAAATTCTAAATCCTGTCTATATCTCCGTCCATTCGGTACTGCGGCTATCAGGATAAACGTTCGTCATTTTCATCGATTTATGCCCCAATAGTTTCTGAGCAAATTCCGCGCCGTATTCCCGCTCGTAAAGCCGGGAAGCAAGACTGCGGGCTTTCGCTCCGTGATACACCGTTTTTTTACCGCGCGCCAGAATGCTTGGGTAATGCTATCCGCTCGAAGCGTGCCGGGCTGCCATCTGGTTTTTCTGCTGGCAGAACTGAGAATGAACTCAGTATTATTATTCTGCAAACTAAAATTATATATAGGGGATCTGCTGAGTAACAAGAAGAGAATAAATCATAATAATAGTTATCATTCCTATTTCATGGATATCAGTATCATGAACTGAACTAATGTCTGCTGAAATTTTCAGAATTAAGGTTATGCTAATAATTCTTTTGTATGATTCAGACTATGGGTAAATATGCTAAGAGCTCATTAATGAAATTGCGAGTCTGGAGTATGTTACCCCATGAATATGCTAGTTTTTTTCGTATTCTTCACACCATGGTGGCATTTTTAATAATGTCGGAAATTATTAACGCTAATCTGACAGAGACCGAAGCAATTGCTGAACATAGTCTTGAAGGGGTTATAACCTGGATGCACATTATTTCAGGATTTGGGCTTATTATATGTGGTTTTCTAATTTCACTGAGGTCTATTTTTATACACATGGTGCGATGGGAGTTTTGCATCTTTTAATTGAAGCATATAAAAATGGTACATCTGACTTAAGTGATTAATTTTTGGTGTGGCAATAATGTAGTTTGCCGTCCATTACAGGGTGAAATAATGAGTAAAAACAAAGCATTGACGCCATCACTTACGCGCTACGCCTGGCTGTCCATTGCCACTGCGATTGCCACCATCGGACTAAAAGGTGTGGCGTGGAAAATGACCGGTTCGGTCGGTCTGCTGTCTGATGCCATCGAATCCGTGGTCAACCTCGCGGGAGCCCTGATGGCGCTCTGGATGCTGACCCTGGCTGCACTTCCGGCCGACGATAAGCACGCATATGGACACGGTAAAGCCGAATATTTTTCGAGCGCTTTTGAGGGGTTCTTGATCCTATTGGCGGCAGCCAGTATTGCCTATACCGCCGTTGATCGTATGTTGGCCCCGCAGCCACTCGACGCGGTTGGTGTCGGACTACTGGTTTCTGTGGTTGCATCCGTTCTTAATTTTGTGACGGCACGAATATTGTTAAGGGCTGGCAAGCAGCACAATTCAATCACGCTTGAGGCAGATGCTCACCACCTGCTGACCGATGTCTGGACGTCGGTCGGGGTCATTTTGGGCGTCGGACTGGTCTATCTGACCGGCTGGTTATGGGTCGATCCGGTTATTGCATTGCTGGTCGCGGCCAACATCGTGTGGACCGGTTATCAGCTCATGAGCCGTTCAGCTGCGGGTCTGATGGACGTCTCGCTACCCGTTGAAGAACTCGAAAAAATCGAGTCGCTGCTGGCGGGATACCGTGAGCAGGGGCTCGGTTTCCATGCGCTGCGCACACGCCAGGCGGGCGGACGCGCGTTTATGACACTGCACATCCTCGTTCCTGGGCTATGGACTGTTCAACATGGTCACGACTGGGCTGAGCGTATAGAGAATGATATCCGCACAGCACTGCCTTTTATCCATATCACCACTCACGTAGAACCCTTGGAAGATCCGGCGTCAATGAATGACCAGGCGCTCGACTGACGCACTCCCTGTTTATTAAACTTATTGATTTTAATAAATTGAATGAGTGTTTGGTTGTTTTTTTGATCATTCTTTAAATCAATAACCTACCTTTAAAACAACCCATTAAACCCCTTCCTGTTACCATAATAAGAAAGGGGAACGTTGCACCCGCGTAAGCATGGCAGCCATTCCCCTTATGTTTCAGCGAACGGAGTAAACTAGAGAAACTGCAGGTTCAGCCCGGCAAAAATCTGCCATCTGGGCTGACCAGGTCCGTGATCTGCTACTGAGCCTTGTGGTTCGATAAAGAAGTTGTAGACGGTTTTTTCCTGCCTGATGACCTGCCCAATCCCAAGCCCCATGGGGACGCTATAACTGTCATTCTGGAAGTTATAAACCCATATAGGTGCTGCGCGAAGATAAGTCCCGCCCCCTAACTGGTAAAAGAGAAATGGCTGGAATGTCCCGAGATGAACATCGTTGCGATCGTCTTTTCCGGCGAAACTGTGCTGCCATGACGCAAGGTAGCCGTATTGAAATTTTGGTGAACTCGCATCAAATAACACGTTGACCAAACCCGCTGACCATTTCTCTGTGCCCAATGAATCATCGCTTGCAGTAGGGGCAGTGATTTGCGGTCCAAAGCCAAAGCTGACAGCAGGATTGCCGGTATCAATCAACCATGACGCGAAAAGATTAAGATCACCTGTGCCGGTTTTATGGCCGCCAGACGGAGGTGAAGGGTATGTGTTTACAGGTAAAGAGCCGCGCAGTAGCCAGTGACTTTCACCCAGCGAAAATGGCTGGGCATAACGGAACCAGAACTGGTTGGCATCTTTATCGGTTCCGCTGACGTCGCCGATATAATAATTCTGCATATTGAATGCAGTCATATTGGCCAGCGGGTTATTCGCCTGCGCAGCGTCCGGCGTATGTTCTTCGGCCGCCAGGACATAACCCGAAACGAAGGGGAAAAGTAAGGGTAATAGTGTGAATATCCGACGCATAAGATCACCTGAATTGAATTCCCCTGCGGCTGTGGTAGAAACACCGCAGGGGTTTTATTTATGGCGTGACGATATTGAACCAGAACTCAAATTTATCCATATAACCCAGCATTTCATCCAGCTTCGCACCGTTGCCGGTCACCTTCACATCGCCTTTATCTTCAGCTTGTTTCAGTGTGACTTCCTTGAGGATAATTTTGTTGAGGGTGTCACGGTTCAGGACAATAGTGGCATCGGCGTCTTTCGCTTCTGCATCGGCTGTATGATTGAGCACACCGTTTTCCAGTTCCAGCTTGTACTTGCCGCCGTCACTGCCCAGATCAACGTTAAACACCGCTTTTGCATTCGCCGCTTTCTCGCCATTGATATGCACACCCAGATAGTCGAAGAACATTTCAGGCGACATGGCTTTTACCGTATCCGCGCTTGCCGTATTCGGCGTTGGCAGTTTCTGCACGCCATTACGTAATTCCTGCGCGCCAGTGAGATAGAAATTACGCCATGGTCCTGATTCGGCCTGATAGCCCAGTTGTTCCAGTGCATCAGCTTCGAGGTTACGCGCAGCCTCATTTTTCGGGTCAGCAAAGACAACTTTACTCACCACCTGTGCTACCCACCGGTAATTCCCTTGATCGTAATCCTCTTTGGCCTTTTTCAGGATGTTATCGGCACCCCCCATATAATCGACAAACTTTTTCGCCGCCTCCTCAGGTGGCAGTTCATCTAATGTTGCCGGGTTGCCGTCAAACCAGCCGAGATAAAGCACATAGGTCGCTTTTACATCGTGGCTGACAGAACCGTAATAACCACGACTTGCCCAGGTTTTAGCCAGACCGTCCGGGAGTTTAAAGTTTGCGGCTATTTCATCACGTGTCAGGCCGGTATTTGCCAGGCGCAACGTCTGATCATTGATATAGCGATACATATCGCGCTGACTTTTCATCAGGCTGACAACGTTATCTTTACCCCACGTCGGCCAGTGGTGCTGTGCCATGATGATTTCTGCTTTATCACCCCAGCGGTTAATGGCATCGTTAATGTATTTTGACCAGGCGAGGGGGTCGCGAATTTTTGCGCCACGTAACGAGTATGTGTTGTGCAGGGTATGAGTAACATCTTCTGCTGCTTCGATGAGTTTTTTCTCTTCGATATACCACAGCATTTCAGACGGTGCTTCAGAGCCTGGTGCCATCATGAAATCGTAAGTCAGGCCATCAATCGTCTCTTTCTGTCCTGTCTTGGTGATGTAGTTGGTTGGAGCAATTAACGTTACTGTTCCCGCCGATGTCGTGGTACCCAGACCCGCACCCACCTGGCCTTTCGCATCCGGTTTCAGCAGGTTACCGTACATGTAACTGGCTCGGCGGCTCATGACATTACCCGCCATGATATTCTCGGAGACCGCTTCATCCATAAATCCGGCAGGCGCATAAATTTTTACCTTACCGGATTTCACATCAGCTTCGTCGACGACACCACGGACGCCGCCATAATGATCAACATGGCTATGGGTATAAATCACTGCGACGACAGGTTTTTGCCCGCGATTTTTATAGTACAAATCCATACCCACTTTCGCGGTTTCTGCCGATACCAGCGGGTCAACCACCGTAATCCCTTCTTTACCCTCGATAATTGTCATGTTTGAAAGATCAATATTGCGGATCTGATAAACCCCGTCGGTAACTTCAAAGAGACCGCTGATATTAATTAATTGTGACTGTCGCCAAAGGCTTGGGTTGACGCTTTCAGGAGCCTTATCGCCTTCTTTGATGAAGGCATATTTCTGAGGATCCCAGACAATATTCCCCTGGGAACCTTTGATCACCTCTGCTGGTATTGCAGCAATGAATCCTTTATGTGCGTTGGTAAAGTCGGTGTTGTCGGAGAAAGGAAGCTGATTATAAAGTGCGTCATTGACCTGTTTGGTCGCCGCCGTAGCATCCTTTGGCGCTTCCTGGGCAAATAGCGGTGTGAGGCTGGTTGATGAAAGTAACCCTGCCAGAGCAAGGCTTTTGACTATCAATTTAAGCTTCATTGCTTATCCTTAAAAATAATCACCCCACCAGGTGGGCATATTCATTAATCCGCATGCGATATACCTCACCCGGGGTATAACGACTGTGGATTAATCTTTTCATGACTCATTTTAAGGATAATCGCGATGTTACATTGCGCAATGTTTGAACATAGAAAAACACACAACTTATTGGATTCAAGTGCTTTTTTAAGTCAAATATAAGCTGTGACTATTTTTAATTTCATTTAATTCAGTTTTTATTTCTGTTTCCGGTCATCGCTCTCTGTCCTCCCGGGGGACAGGTCTGACAGTAAAACTTCCCGATTCAACGCCGTCACATTGCCCCACAAGAATGACGAACCAGCCCTTCCCATTCATGCCGGGAAGGGCTGGAATATCAGAACTTCGTCCAGCCGCTATCTTCTGTGGTTAAGACTCTGCTATTTTTTTGTATTTTATTTTTGGGAAGAAGACTCGCTGAAGAAAGGGGAGCCCTGCCTTCGATTTTAAACACCGAGACAATTTCTGTGAGCTGACGTGCCTGCTCTTCAAGTGAGGCGGCGGCGGCGGCTGATTCCTGCACCAGTGCGGCATTTTGCTGCGTAACACTATCCATTTGCACGACTGCTATACCAATTTGGTTTATTCCTTTGCTTTGTTCAGTCGATGCAGCCGCTATCTCGCTCATGATGTCATTTACACGGCTGACAGAGCTGACGATTTTCTCCATGGCTCCCCCGGCCTGGGTCACTTGTTCTGACCCGGACTGAATGTTCTCAACCGATTCATTAATGAGCACACCAATCTCTTTTGCGGCCTGTCCACTGCGCTGCGCCAGATTTCTTACTTCGCTTGCAACGACGGCGAATCCCCGACCTTGCTCTCCGGCTCGTGCTGCTTCAACAGCGGCATTAAGAGCAAGAATGTTGGTCTGGAAGGCTATACCATTAATAACACTGATTATTTCTACGATTTTATGCGAGCTGGCGTTAATTTTTACCATGGTAGATATGACGTCGTTCACAATAACACCGCCTTGGTTTGCCTCCTGAGTTGCCTGTTCTGCCAGTGTGCTGGCCTGACTCGCATTATCTGCATTATGTCGAACGGTTGAACTCAGTTGTTCCATGCTTGCGGCTGTCTCTTCAAGTGCAGATGCCTGTTCTTCCGTCCTGGAGGAAAGGTCGGTATTCCCGGTGGAGATTTCACTGGAGCCTTTATAAATTGAATCGGCGCTGTTTCGGATGTCGTATACTGTTTTTGCCCAGTTATCCTGCATCTTGTTGATATAAGGTATTAATTGTCCAACGCAGTTTTTACCCTGGAAAGCAATTTTGCTATCAAGTATGCCGGTTGCCAATGATTCAAGGTGAGCTTTCACTTTGTTTAATGGTTTAACAAGAAAGTTTGCCAGATAACGATCGCTCAAAAGCATAATGACAACGCTGAGGGCCATAGCACCTATAAGTATATATTGGCACCATGCAACCCACTGGGTAATTCTGTGATTCGCTTCAGCGTTAAGAGAGGTAATTTTGTCATTATATTTTTCTATGGCTGCACTAAAGTTACGTCTAAGCGGAAGATATTTATCATTTTTTAAAGACGCGAACAGACTTGTATTTTTCACTGCTGCTGATTCATACATGGGGAATACAGCACTGTTGAAAAGAGTAAAGGAACTGTTATAGATATCGTCCACGGTGTTGGAGTCTAAATTCCCATGATCAATATTTTTAAATTGATCTAACCCTTTTTTAAGACTTTCTAATTCAATCAACGTGGCTTTTATTTCAATATCATAAATGCCGTTATTGTTTTTTTCTAACCCAGCTATAGCGCGTTCCAGTGCTGTTACTGCACGGTAATACTGTGCATTGGCACCATTGATGATGTCACCGTTTTGCTGTTGAACATTGGTGAAGTTCAGTTCACTTTTTAACTGATTAAGTGAGTATAAAGCGAAACCTGATACTCCGGCCCATAAAAGTGAAAAAGTGATGAGAATGGTTATTAATACTGTTCGTATTTTAATATCTCTTATAAATCTCACTTTAGAATCCTCATGTATTTAAACGATAAATTCGCCCTCAACAGGCTTCGGATTTTTTTTATAATTTATAAAACAGCTGAGCCAGCTTTTTTATATTTCATTGATCTCACTATCGGCATCAAAATTTATATCTTGAGCTGTTTTTTGATTTATAAAAGTGAAAAGTATTTGGAGAGTCTTTCGTGTTGAAAAGTATAGATATTACTTAATGATAGGGAAATACTAATATGCATCCTAATTACCAGTCCTTTAAGTGTTTCAGTCAGATTTAAATGGGTAGCAGAATTACCGACCGTTAATTGTGTGGATAAAATTAATACACATTAAATTATGACTGAACGTAGAGTACGTGAATCAGCGGGGGAATATGGCACCTTCGTTGTACTGCTGGATTTTTTAACTAATTGATTTTTCATGATTAAAGTAAAAACTCTGTCCCATATTGCCTGAGTATCTGCCGTCATATTCCTCATCAACAATGGAAATGAAACTTTCCGCCAACGTTTTAAACTTGATAGTTAAAGCGTTTCATTCTCATTTGCAGCCAGATAAATAGCGTTGTAACTTTGAGGTTCCGCCACAACGATAAGGAAAGGAAAATGAAAGCTGCTGTTGTGAATAAAGACCACTCTGTGGACGTCGTGGAGAAGACTCTGCGTGACCTGGAACATGGTGAGGCACTTTTGGAAATGGAGTGCTGTGGTGTATGTCATACGGATTTGCATGTCAAAAACGGTGATTTCGGTGACAAAACCGGTGTCATCCTCGGGCATGAAGGGATCGGTATTGATGTTAATGATCAGCAACTGGAGTTTGCCGCCGACATGGGTGCTGACCTGACCATTAATATGCGGAAAGACGATGCAGCAAAAATTATTCAGGAGAAAGTCGGTGGCGCTCATGCTGCGGTGGTAACAGCAACGGCGAAATCCGCTTTTAACTCCGCAGTGGATGCGATGCGCGCTGGCGGTCGTATTGTCGCCGTGGGTTTACCGCCGGAATCCATGAGCCTGAATATTCCTCGTCTGGTGCTTGACGGCATTCAGGTCGTCGGTTCACTGGTTGGTACCCGTGAAGATCTGGCTGAGGCTTTCCAGTTTGCCGCTGAAGGTAAAGTGGTGCCGAAAGTTACAAAGCGTCCGCTGGGCGATATCAATGCGATCTTCCAGGAAATGGAACAAGGCAAAATTAAAGGCAGAATGGTGATCGACTTTACGCATAAGTAAGGTTTTCAGGGTGTCGGGTGGCGCGACTTAGCATCTTTTGCTGCGTCACTCATGACTTACGCGCGAGATAGCCGATAAAAAAAAGCCCGCTCGGGGCGGGCTGAAAGGGGTAATGCGAGGGTCTTACACACTATGAAGGACAGTTCACAGTGGACACAGGAGAAGAAACATCGTCTTCGGATATAAAAGTAACAAACTCAATGTCTATTTATGTCAAAGCTAAGTAAGTTTATTTCCCGACTTGTAACCCCGTCAGATCACTATTTACTCAGGCGCTATACTCAAAATATTCCGCGTGAAAAACAATGTACTGCTAAACCTAAGTGGTGCTAAAGGAACACTATGCGATATTGGGTTAGCTTCATTGTGATTATTGGCATCGCCTGGTTCAGTGGCCCGTGGATAAGCCGTCATGTGCCTTCTGAATATAATCCTTTCACACCGATAACTATTAATGACCCGCCGAATCTGATCACCCGCTACAAATTAAGGAAGCTGGATAACAATCCTCAGGAATGTCTGGCTGTGCTTGAACGGGCTCAGCAAGAGGGGATGATTGAGTTTAACAGCGCCGGAAATATGGGCGGGAAATGTCCGCTGACTCATTCTGTGCGCGTTCGCGGATTTGGTGATGTTTCATTGAGTTCGAGTTATCTGGCGAGCTGTCGCCTTGCACTGAGCAGCGCAATGTTTGTCGCGCAGGTGGCGAAACCGCTGGCCACTCGGGAATTAGGTTCGCCGCTGGTGCGTATTGATCATCTGGGCAGTTATGCCTGCAGGAACGTCTATAACAAGCCCGACGCCCGGCTAAGCGAACACGCTACGGCGCAAGCGCTGGATATTGCCGGTTTCTCACTGGCTGACGGGCGCCATCTTACGGTGCTGAAACAATGGCCTCAGCCCGGCGCAGAAGGGGAGTATGTGCGGACATTATTTTCAGAGAGCTGCGCGTATTTTGGCAATTCCATCGGGCCGGAATACAACGCAGCGCATGCCAATCACTTCCACCTCGGCATGCGCTGGTTCGGTTTTTGCCGTTAATCGACTAAATAGCGCTCCACCAGACGCGTCCAGTAGGCGGTGCCAAAGCTCAGGCTTTCATCATTAAAGTTGTAGGCCGGATTATGCAGCACCGCGCTGTCTCCGTTACCCAGACGCAGGAAGCAGCCGGGCTTCTGCTGCAGGAAATACGCAAAGTCTTCACTGCCAGAAATAGGCGGAAGATTATCGACCACGTTTTCTTCACCCAGCAGTTCTTTTGCCACTTCCACAGCAAATGCTGTTTCCTGATCGTGATTCACCAGCACCGGATATCCGGGAACATATTCAATTTCAGCGCGGGCGCCGTAACCGGCAGCGTGATTCTCCGCCAGAGTGCGGATACGTTGCTCTAGCGTTTTGCGGACTTCGGGATCGAAGGAGCGAACACTCATTTCAAGGCGTGCAGTTTCAGGGATGACATTCGCCGCATGCCCTGAATGTAATGAACCGATGGTGACAACCGCTGTGTCATTAGGGTCGATATTGCGCGAAATAACAGACTGCAGGGCGATGACCAGACTGCTGGCAACCAGTATAGGATCTACGGTCATATGCGGGCGGGCTGCATGTCCGCCTTTACCATGAATAGTGATGTTGACCGTGTCGCAGGCTGCCATAAACGGGCCAGAACGGAACATCATTTTGCCGACCGGATAGCCGGGATGATTATGCAGCCCGTAGACGGCATCACAGGGGAATCGTTCAAACAACTGTTCGGCCAGCATGCGCTCCGCACCGCTGTTAAACCCAATTTCTTCAGCGGGCTGGAAAATAAGATGCACGGTGCCGGAAAAGTTTTTGCTGCGTGCAAGCTGTTCAGCGGCACCCAGCAACATCGTCGTATGGCCGTCGTGGCCGCAGGCATGCATTTTTCCAGGAAACTGGCTGGAGTAGCTCAAGTCTGTTCGTTCGGTGATGGGCAGGGCATCCATATCTGCGCGGATGCCAATGCTACGTGACCCGTTTCCATGCTTCATTGAGCCGACGACGCCGTATCCGCCCACGGCGGTGGTCACCTGATAGCCTAGAGATTCGAGTTTTTCAGCGACCAGTGCTGCGGTTGCAGATTCTTCATTGGAAAGTTCAGGGTGTTGGTGCAGGTGTTGGCGAACCTGGCGCAATTGCGGAACGAGATCCGCTACGTCAGCGATGGTGCAAAGTGATTTATTATTCATTATAAGGATCTGTTTTTTGCCTGAAAGAAATCCGGCCAATATGACCGGTGCCATGTCATTACCTTTGACAGAATGCAATGTGAAATCCGGACTGGCAATACATAAATCAGGCAAAAAAAGGACTTTTGAAAATTATGGAATGTTCAATTCAATAACGGTATGTAATTGATGTGACAGACTAAAGTTTTTTCCGCGACGTTACGCAATTCAACATTTTGCAGCTGGATGGTGTCAGCGGTTAACTGTACCGTTGTGATGCAGACCGGGCTGACTGGTAATTCATGAAATATCAGGCAAATGGTTTTCCATCCGCCTGATAAAGGTCTCAGATAAAGCAGCAGAATCGAGGAGGTAATAGCGGGTTTCAGGCGGGCATATAACTTATTGAGTGCTCCAGTGAGTCACACTGGGAATCGATAAGAACATTCCAGATACCTTTATAAGGGATCCCCACATAAGCCGTATTTTGATCATTAACCGTCAAAATATCGCCGAAACCTGAGTGACGTCCTTTTCGCTCAACATCATTTTCACACATCAGATGAATGTGACATTTTTCTGAACAACGTATGACGACGGTGTCGCCACCAAACAGACTCAATCTGGCTCGAACGATAGGCATGACTTCCCCCAATAAGATAAAACACCTGAAATACGCTGTAACCGAACACTGCCAGGTTTGACGCCACCCGGACCGGGAGTGATATTGGTCACACAACGCTCTGGAATCTATAAAACCAGACAAAAGAGGGGGAAATAATGACCTTAATCAAGAGTTGTAATAATCTTCCGAAGATTAATTGTTAGCCACTCAAACACATGTAAATGAAAATGATCTAATTTCTAGTAAGGAGGTTGGAATGTTGCTGTCAGGTTATCGGCGGGTGAGTAATGCAGGTGAGCGGTAACACACAGGGCGTCTCTTTCCGGGAATTGATAATATGTATTCATTCGTTACAGAGTAATAAAATAGCTGCTTTTTCTTTCACAAGCTGACACCCTATAGACGTATGGCATGTGCGTTCGCTTTAAATTGATTATTATCGGTTTTTTTACCGTCTCACGCGCCCATTCTGCGGGTGATGAAAAAAATGCGGGCGCTACACTTTCTAATTTTATCCAGTTATAAGGGCATCGGATGAATTGCTCCGAAAAATTCAAATATGTCAGAAACTTCAGTGCGTTATCCCTGGTTCTGAATGCTTTTTTTAGCCTGCCGGTACATGCGGATGACGCACTGTTACGGGCGTGTAGCAATGCAAAAACGGCCAAGGATTGCCAGTTGCCTTTCCAGCAAGGGCTTTCCCCTGTGCAGGTCGGGTTATCCCGCGAACCGTTGTGGGGGTACGTGGATACCACCGGGCATATGGTGATCAAGCCTGATTTCAGTGAAGCCCGGGGTTTTGTGAACGACCTGGCTGCTGCGAAAAAAGGCGATAAATTCGGCTATATCGATAAGAAAGGCCACTGGGTTATTGAACCTAAATTTACGCGGGCAACCGATTTCAATGCACAAGGCACCGCGCTGGTCGTGACCGATAACCGTCTGGTACTGATTGATCGCAAAGGTGCAGTGATAAAAACGCTGCCGTTTGCCGTTTCTCTCGACAACCAGGGATTTGTGCGCGGTCAGGCATTGGCAAGTGTGCAAACGCAAGTTTCGCCTGCCTTGTGGAATGCCTCCACAAATCGTTCCCTTTCTCTGCCTGATGATGTCATTGCACTGGATTTGCCTCAGTCCGGGCTTATTCCAGCTAAAAAGCGTGATTCTGCGCAAGACGGTTACTGGGGATATCTCGACGAAAATGGTGACTGGGCGATTGACCCGATGATCCTGAAAACCCGCGACGAGCCGCAATTTAGTGGTGATGTCGTTGCGGTGAAAACCAAAAACGTCTGGATGTTCGTTGACCGGCAGGGTGTTTCGTTAAATAAAGAGCAATATAAATCTGTACGTCCGCTGGCTTCAGGTAGCTGGCTGGTTACAGCTGCGGATAGCAGCAAACAGTTGCTCAACAGTAAGCTGGAAAAAGTGCAGGATATTCCTGCAGATCAATCTGAAAACATCCTCGCCTGGGGTAAAGCTACGCTGGGAACGGGCAGTAAAGGCATTGTGATTATCGGTGCTGATAATCAGGTTGCTTCGCTGAAAGTGAATAAGCCGCAAGTTCTGCAACAGGGCAACCGTCTTTGGGTGATGCAAACTGAGGGGAAAACGCCTCAGGTCGCGCAGATCTATGACAATAACGGCGTAGCACTTCTTAATGACGCCACGCTGACAGCGCTGAAAGACTATCAGTTAAGACCATTGGCCACGACGCCGATGATCGATGACATCAATGCTTTGGCGCAAGCAACCACAGATACGGCACAAAGCCTGCCATGGGCAGTTCTGACGCCTGTTGATGCGACAAAACCTCCGGCAATCCTCACCTCCCAGGGGAATGTGCTTTCCGATCCTCAGTGGGCATCGATTGAAGGAGAGGCTTCTCAGGCTCCGTTGATCATCCATACTGAAAACAAAAAAGTTGGCGCGATCGATGCGGCAGGGAAATGGGTTATCCAGCCAGTCTTTACGCAAATCACCCCGTTTAACGGCGACTATACCTGGGCCACTGACAACGCTGGCAATACAGACGTTAAGCACCTTATTGATCGCAGCGGTAACGCGATAGACGTTCCGGCAAATATTCAGCAAAGCGCTCAGCGTTTGTCATCCGGACTGCTGTTTTATACCGGGGGCGAAAAAGATGCCCAACGCTGGGGTTTATGGGACATCGCGAGTAAAAGCAATAAAGCTGCACCTCAGTTTATCCAGATTGATTCCTTCAATGACGGTTATGCCCTGGCGCAGACAGATACGGGCTGGGGCGTGATCAGAACCGACGGCACTTGGGCGATTGCGCCTGATGCGGGCCGTAGCGGTAAATTCCAGTATATCGGGCAGGGTGCTTTTACGCTTTCTGATAACGATCAGCCCGGTGAGCGTGGTGCGCTTGCCAGCCATTACAGCCTCTACAGCGCTGAAAACGGTCAGGCTTTAGCCACAGATTTGCTCTCAAGGCCGCAGCCTGTGGGCCGCAACCACTGGCTGGTTCAACCTTCCGAAGGTGGTGTTGCATTGCTCGACAGCGCAGGGCGTTTCCCTGTCAGCAAGGCAATTACTGCATCTTCAAGTTCTGTTGATGGCGACTGGGTTATGCTCAGTTTTTCCCCTCATTTTGGGGCGATTAACAGTCAGGGCGACTGGCAAGTCCCACCACTTTATACCGCTGAATTCAATTTCATCCCGCCTCTTAATCTGAGCCGCGCGGTCAGTGATGGCCGCGTCACATTGATTAATGATCATGGCGCGGTTCCGTTAGACGGTTTTGAACAGGCCCAGGCATTGAACTCGATGGCGCGGTTGGTCATGAATGACGATCTTACAGGCGAAACTGTGTTGTATGACAACGACGGCAATGAGATTCAGCGCTTCGCCGGACTCGACAGCCTGCAGGCGGATAAAGCCAATTCTGGCGTCATCCCTCTGCGTGATAGCAAGGGCCTGTATGGTTTTGTTGATCAGCAAGGCAAGAAACTGATCGGTTCTTACTTTGATCAGGTTGGTGCAATGAGCAATAATTTTGCTACCGCCATGAAGAAATCGACCTATGGCAATTTGCTAGGTTACATCAATACCACAGGGCGTTTCGCTATTTTGCCTAAGTTCGATTGGGCAAATGATTTCAGCGAGAAACATGCCTGGGCAGGGGGTAAAGGTGTGGTCAGTTTGCTAAACGGTGATGGCGCTGTTCAGGCGAAAATTCAGGTGCGCTGTAATCAGCGTGTCATTGTGGATGCTAAGGGGGCTTATCTCTGGCCAGCCAAGGCTCCTGCATGCGGTACCGGAGGTAATTAATGATTGTCAGCAAACCTTCAAGGCTAAGAAATGCACTCCGTTGTGCTCTGAATACCAGCAGTACACTGGCCTTATTGACGCTGACATCCGCTGCAATCGCGGCAGAGCCCGACAGTTGCTTTGCGCCGTTATCTGCGGCGCAGGCGGATGCACAAAGGCATAATGCATTGCCTGTGGTTCAGAATTTATGTATCCGTGATGTCCATGAAGGCCGTGCAGCAGTGCTTTTGCCTGCTGCAGATGCAAATGGCGAGCGTTGGGGCTTTTTAGACAATCAGGGGCAACTGGTCATTAAACCTGTTTTTGAAAAAGTCGGTGACTATCATTTTGGTGCCGCCGCTGCCATGCAACAGGGCAAGTGGGGATTCATCGATCTGACAGGAAACTGGATGATTCCGCCGGCCTTTGATCGCGTCCAGCCCTTTACCGAATCCGGGTTGGCCGTGGTGACGGCGGGAGGTAAACCACAAATTATTGACCACAAAGGTGCCCAGGTCGGTAAAGCGCTGGATGAATTAGTGGATGACGCCACTCTGAGTGACGGCATTCCGGCCCGCCTGAGTCTGACGTTTAACAGCGTTCTGCTTTCCCCTGATGGTGTCCGTCATGTGGCTACCGACAAAATGGAAGTGGTTGAACCGTTTGGCCCGAAAGATCTCTTTATCGCTTTTGATGCCAGCAAAGGTTACGGCATCATTGATGGCAATCTTACCTGGCGCGTTCTGCCGCAATACAGCGCAATCACCCTTGATCCGCAAAACTCTTCTGTTGCCCTGGCGAAAAATGCGGAAGGAATTACCTTAATTCGCACCGACGGTGTGCCGGACGAACAGAAGTACTTGTCGGTCAGTGAAGAAACTGGCGCTTTCTGGCTGGCAAAAACCCCTGAAGGGATCAAATTACTTGATAATTCCGCAGTGGTTATCGCCACCTTTAGCGAAGCCGAGGCCTCTTCGCTTCGTGTCTCCGGTGATTACGTGTTGAATCCCGTCACCAAAGACGCTCTTACATTGTATGTACCGGGACGTAAACAACCTCTTTTGTTGCCTGCGGGCAGTGAGCCCTGGGAGCACAGTACGGGTGAATATCTGATCACTACCAAAGGTGACCCGAAAAAGGTTAACGCGATTGTTGCACCTTCTGGCGGCATCATCGGAGGCTCACAGAATGTGGGCTGGCTGGCGCAAATTACCAGCGCAGAAGTGATCAACCACCGTTTATGGCTGCGCAACGACCAGGGTGATGTCGTCAATATTGTTGATGCATCAGGAAAGGCGTTACTGAATCAGAAGAATAGCAGCGCCCTTGATGGCAGCCGGATTGAACCTCTCTATGTCAGAAATGATGTTACTTCTGCACAATCGCCACTCGCACTGATTCGTCCTGAATCCGGAAGCGGTAAAAACGGTGCCGGTTTCCTGCGCCCGGATGGTTCACTTCAGCTCGACAGCAAATGGCAGGATATTCAATCTGCTGACGCAGACGGTAATATCGAACAGTTTATTGTCAGAACGGCTGAGGGAACCGGTGTTGTCGATGCTCAGGGGAAAATTGTTATCCCGCTGACCGAAGACAATATTTCGCCCTTTGTTCATGGCTACGCGCTTGATTATCTGGACGGCAAGCTGACCGCACTGGATCACGCGGGTAAGCATTATGATTTGCCCAACGTATTCGAGATTGAGTCTGTGGGTAACGGCTGGTTCCGTTTTCGCGAAACCGCTGCCGAAGGCGCGCTGTGGGGCATCTTTGATGTCAACACACAGAAAACGGTTGTTCAGCCCTCTTATCAGGATGTGGGTGACTACGCCGATGGTCTGGCGGCGTTCAGAGCGCCGGGAGGCTTATGGGGCATTGTGGACGGTCAGGGTAAAATCATTGTTGAAGCGAAGTATGCTAAAGCAAAACGTATTAATTCTGCGCTCTGGCTGCTGACGCAACCGGCCGCTCCTGACCAAGCCGAATCCAGTGTGATTGCTGAAATCATTGGCAATGATGCGAAAGCGAGAGTCGCAGCAACGGCGGGGTTATCAGTCACTCAGTTCAGTGATGGACGCATTCTTGCCACCTCTGTCGCAGGGCAGTCCTGGCTTTTGGATCCCCAAGGCAACATTGAACTGCACGAACAGCAAACCCGTATTAGCGCGCTGGGCGATTGGGTAAAATTATCCCGTAAGCCGCAGGAAGGTTATCTTTCTGCGCAAGGAGAATGGCAAATTCAGCCCGTAGCGGAAGCCCAAAGTTCTGCTTTTGTGCAGGGCCGTGCTTTGCGTTCGACGCCGGCAGGGTATGAGCTGATCGATGATGAAGGTGTGCGGGTTGCGGCTATGCCTGAGGGCAGGTGGACAATGCCGTCAGCCAGCACGTGGTCTGTCTCTAACGACCCGCAGGATGGTACGCCAGCGACCCGTTATGTCGACAACACCGGTAAATTAGTACTGACGGTACAGGGGAATGCCAGCCTGATGGTGAATGATCATGCTGTACTGACACGCGCAGACGGCATGAAAACCTGGATAAACGGCCAGGGGAAACAAGCTGAGGGCATTGCTTATGCCGACTTAGGTTTGCCTGTGGATGGCCTGGCATTCGCCAAAACGAACAATAATTACGGGTTTGTCGATGTACAGGGTAACTTTGCCATTGCACCGCTATTCAGTGCCGTCTCACCGTTTGACAGCGGCGTTGCCGTCGTTTCAACGCCTGCGATGTCAATGATGATTGATAAAACGGGTAAACCGCTTGCAAGGATCGATAAGGAATGCGGCATTGCCGTTTTATACGGCGCTGGCAGCGCAAGACAGTGGCCGGTAGCGATGCCGGATAACTGCAAACCGTAGAACGCATTTCTGGCTTTTAAAACCCGCTACGGCGGGTTTTTTTGTGCTAATGTTTAACTGTCATAGTAGTGAACTATCTCAATTGAAAGGATAAATTATGATTCCGCAGATCCCACTTAAATACAGGGATGCAGAGCGCTGGTCGTTTGGTGATACCGAGTCGTCAGCAGACGAACTGGCTAAACGTGTTATTGCAGGCACAAAAACCGCCACCTGTTCAAACCTGGATGATGACCCGGAACCAGAACCTGGCGAAATCTTTGTGGTGGTCGATGGTCGCAATAATCCGGTGTGTGCCGTACAACTGACCGAAGTGAAACAAGTTCCTTTTGATCAGGTGACAGAGCAACATGCCTGGGAAGAAGGTGAAGGTGACCGCACGCTGGCTTACTGGCGCGCTGAGCATCAGCGTTTCTTCGAAGAGTACGAGATGTTTGAACCCACTATGCCATTGTTACTGATGAAGTTCCGGATGATAGAAAAGTTCTAAATATCTGAGGGGCCTGATAAGGAAAATCAGGCCTTAAATCTCGCCAGCCAGCGATATGATCAACCTGATGTTGTCGATCTGCCGTTCAGGAATATGTCATGTCAGTGAATTCAGTAAATCAACGCGCTTTTACAACCCTTTCAGGAATACCTTATTTCAGCCAGTGGGAAGACCCTGACTGTGCTGCCGGAATTATTGCCGGTGAACTCGAACTGACTGATATCAAACTATGGGCCCAGTCTGGCGCATCAACCCAGCAGGAATTTATTGAGTGGGCAAACCATGTTTGTGGGATGTGTTGCCTGAAAATGGTGCTGGCGGCGGTTTCCGGAAAAGTGGTGCCTGTTCTTAATCTGACTCAGCGCAGTCTGCCATATGGCGCGTATGTTCGTGATGGCGACAACATTAAGGGGTTGATTTATGCACCTTTTGTTGAGTATGTTCGCCAGGAGTTGGGGATGACCGCAGTAGTTAAAGTGGGAATTGCTGCAGAGGATATTGCTGCGCAAATGGTAGATCACCGGTTCTTCATTGCCTCGGTGCATCCGTCGGTTCGTATTCCGGAGACTGTTCCGCCGCGTAAAGGCGGGCATCTGGTGCTGGTGACGCGTGCCGACAGGGAGTTTGTGACCTTTCATAATCCTTCCGGTCATGATATTTCCACACAACAGGATGTCACGTTACCGGTGAAAGTCTTCGCCCGCTTTTTTGCCGGACGGGGTATTTCGTTGGTTGAAAACGCTGAGTGAACGCAAGCGGCATGGCGAACATCATCCCGTTCGCCATGCTGTATCACTCCAGTCGCATTATCCACTCATCTTTCTGTTCGTCATACTTCTCCTTGTACAACACAGAGTGACGACCATCGACCACTGCCGGGACACTGGTGTGATCATCCCAGGCATCAAGTTGCATACACAAATCAGGATCTGATTTGCACGGGATGTGCACTTTATCGCCGCCTTTTGCTTCAGGCGTTGAGAGATGCGCATCGTCAATTTCGTAGCTACCAATTCTTATGCTCGATTTTCCCATCAGGTACCCCTTGCCAGAGTGACGCGAGTAATTTCAACAACATCAGGTATGACCAGTTGGTCGCCCTTATATGAGGATAGACGACAGCACAAAAAGTGCCACCTGAATTTTACTGCTGCATAAAACAGGTAAAAAAAAGATGAGGGGAAGGTGAACCAGCCGCGCGGCAGATAGCGCACGACTGACTGTACAGAGGATTAAAGTTTATTGAATCTTACCGAGACGGGCATGGCATTAATCTGATTGCGACCGTTGTTTTTTGAGAGGTACAACGCTTCATCAGCGGCACTCACAATATCCGACTGATCCTCAATGTCCGGATCCTGATCTGGCATATAGGTCGCAATCCCCTGGCTAATGGTGACGCGATTAAATTCACTGAAGCTGTGTTTGATGCCCAGCACTTCAATGGATTCCATAATATGCTGCGCCACAATCCACGCCCCTTTCAAATCCGTATCCGGCAGAATCGCAGCAAATTCTTCGCCGCCAAAACGTGTCACGACATCGGTGCTGCGTTTGAGTGATTTTCGTAATGTACGGGCGACCAGACGCAGACAGGCGTCACCGGAAAGATGGCCGTAGTGATCGTTAAAATGTTTGAAGTAATCGATGTCGATCATCACCACGGTCAGTGGCGTGCGGTTACGCTTGGCACGCATATATTCATGGCTGAGCACTTTTTTAAATTCACGGCGGTTCGGCAATTTGGTCAGCGAGTCCGTGCGCGCCTGAATTTCCAGACGGCGGTTAGCTTTGACCAGTTTCAGTTCCAGCAACTTACGTTCATGCACATCTTCGGCGGTGCCATACCAGCGCTGAATGGAGCCGTCAGCGGCATAGCTCGCTGCGGCACGAATACGCATCCAGTTCCAGCCGCGGTCTACGTGGCAGAAACGAACTTCAATATCCAGGGGGGCGCCGGTCTTCAGGCAATGTTCCCAGGTTTGTACGGCAGCACGACGGTCTTCCACATGCATACTCTGGATCCACTTATCTGCCAGAATATCCTGTCGCGTCATGCCGGTAATCCGCTGGAAGCGCGAGCTGACGTCGTTGAGCAGACCGCGCGGATCGGCTGTCCACGGGATTTGCGGGTTCAGCTCAACCATATTGCGGTAATGCTCCTGGCTTTCACGCAGTGCTCTTTCCATACGTTTGAGGCTGGTAATGTCGGTCATCGCGACGGAAAGGCCATTAAGCTGATTCTGCGTATCACAGGCGGCTTTGATACGTACAAAGAAAACCTGATTCTTACCGGGAACGGAAAATTCGCGGTCCGGCGTGGTTTCATTCCGCTTCGCAAGTTCAAGTGCATTATTGAGCAACGGAGAAAGACCGGGCAGAAACACGCCGACTTTACGACCAATCGCTTCGTAAGGTTGTAAACCGATAATATTCGCCATGGCATCGTTTACGGTGACGTAGCGCATTTGCAGGTCGATAAAACACAGGCCGACCGGCGCATTGGAATAAATGGTTTCAAGCTGGAAGAGGCGCTGACCCGGAGCCTGATCAAGGCTGGTCAGGTTACGATCGATCCCCCGATAACCCCGGAAATTACCTTCGTTGTCAAACAGCGGAACACCGCTGGTTTCAAGAATGACTTCCGTCCCGTCAGGGCGAATATTACGGTTCAGCAAACCGCCGAATGGCGCGCGTCGTTCGACGATAGCAGCAAACTGCTCGCCAACCCGTTTGGCTTCATCAGGTGGCATGAAGTCAAAAGGCGTTTTGCCTAATACTTTTTCAGGTGGAACACCGAGAAACTCGATGCATTTATTGGAAGAGAAAACATAACGCCCCTGCGTATCGACTTCCCAGATCCAGTCAGAATTGTTATCGATGATATCCCGCAGGCTGGCCATTTGCTGTAATAGCAGCCCATCTGCTGATTCGAGTTTCATTTCATCCGACATGACACTTCTCCGACTGGCAGGTCTTTACTCAACATCAGGCATTAAGATTTATATCTGAAAATGATATATCACTAGCAATGTTATCTTGATGGCAATAATACATGTCACGGTAGGATTATTCCTACTTATAATTCAATAAATCTTTCTTGATAATATAAATAATTATCTACTATATTCGGCATAAAATGTTGCCTAAGTAAGGGTTCCATACACTTTGTCACCCCTATTTCACCTAAACACGACGTTGTACAGAATTCGCCAAAATGCTTGTCAGGATGAGTTTTTAATCGTTAAAGATAATGATTAGGTAGAATATTCTGCGCCATCACGATGATCTTATGGCACAGAAGTTTGCAAAAAGTTTAAATTAATTAATCGTTCGATAAGGTCTGCGGACGAACCGCGCCATCCCTGACCAGCTCACGCGGCAAACTATTTTTAATCCGGCTTCCGATTCGTTTCGCTAATCCCAACGGCTGGCCGAGCCATGTCACCAGACATTCATCTGCCGGTGGGGCAGTTTGCGGATAAATATCGACGCCCCGGAACCAGCTTTGCGCCAGTTCGTCGTCAATTTCAAAACGGTTTTTAGTTTCAGTATCGCTGAATGCCACCACGGCTTCGTGTTGCCAGCGGAAGCCTTTCGGAAAGCGTTCAGCCAGCCTGATACCAATACGCGAAAAGCGTACTTTCCCAAACAGCGGTTCCAGAACTGCCGGGAATATCCAGATCTCTTTGTCGCGTTGCCACAACGTATATTGTTTTTCGTGCCATAACAGTCCGGACTGACCGGCAGCTTTGATAATTTCTGCGCTGTCCTGACGGGAAAGCGGAGAGAAAGGGAAACGACCGACTTTGTATCCCGGAACAGGCAAGCGCGGTACGGAGTCCGTTTTGCGAAAACGCGCGACGAAGAAACCTTCACTGTCATAAACCTGAGGGAATACGTGCAGATAGCCTTCCTGCGTCACCGCTTTCCGCGCACCCGGGAATAAGTCTGCCAGCGATTCACTTTCCACCGCATCAGCATAAGTCTCGAGCAGCCACTGGCAGACCTGCTGGTTTTCCTGCGCATTAAGGGTGCAGGTTGAATAAACCAGTACACCGCCTGGTTTCAGCGCATGAAAAGCGCTGTCGATCAGTTCACGCTGCGTGGCGGCAATTTCTGACACGCTGTTTTCAGACCAGTTGCTCATGGCATCAGGATCTTTACGGATAACGCCTTCGCCCGAGCAGGGGGCATCCAGCAGAACAGCATCGAAAGTTTCCGGCAATGCGGCGCCAAATACGCGCCCGTCAAAGTGGGTGAGCGCTGTATTGCTGACACCGCAGCGGCTGATATTGGCGTGCAGAACTTTTACCCGGCTTGCGGAATATTCATTGGCAACGATGCCGCCCTGATTTTCCATCAGCGCCGCAATCTGCGTGGTTTTTGAACCCGGTGCGGCGGCGACATCCATCACCAGCGTCGGCTGAGTGCCATCAGCAAATAACGCAGTGACCGGCAGCATTGAGCTGGCTTCCTGAATATAAAACAACCCCGCAAGATGAGACAACGCATTGCCTAAACGCGATTCATCCAGGGCATGGCGGTTGATCCAGAAACCTTCGGTGCACCACGGCACAGGCTCTAAATCCCACTGATAACTGCCGGCCAGTGTAAGGAAATCTTCCACGCTGATTTTGAGGGTGTTGACCCGCAGGCTGGGGCGAAGAGGGCGCTGACAGGCAGCGATAAAATCCTCCATGCTCAGGCTGGCAGGCATGATTGCACGAGTGGCTTCCAGAAAAGCGGCGGGTAATTTATCAGCAAAACTGCTGGCAGTGGTGAGCTTTGACAAGAGTGCGGTTCCAGAACTGAATAAGTTTTCAGCCGCGGAGTTTAGCATATTTACCTGCGCAGGGAGGGGCTTCAGTCGTAACCAGGAAACGAAAAGGCCACCCGAAGGTGGCCTTGATGAAAATCATATTGGTTAATTTTTGGGGATTGCCGTTCCCCATTTCTGCCAGTCTTTTGGCGCTTCCGGATTGAGCAGGAAATGGTTGCCATTGCTGGCTTTCGGCGCCAGCGGCGTTGTCGGTGGGGTCGCAAAAGCGATACCGCCACGGATAAACTGCTGGAATGTGCCGCTTTTGAACACGCCGCCGGTCAGACCGAATTGAAGGTCATAACCGGATGCCAGCCAGAACACCGAGTTTTCGCGCACCAGATACTGGTATTTCTTACTGATCCTCAACGTCACGTTTACCCGGTCGGCCATCGCGCCAAGGTAGAAGCCCGAGACCGTACCTACTTCAATGCCACGGAACAACACTGGCGTGCCGATTTGCAATGAACCGACTTCTGCTGCGTCAACAACAATGCCAAGACCGTCGGTGTAGCGGGAATCGGTAATGGTAGATTCCTGCAGGTCGAAATTACGCGCCGGAACGCCTTTGCCTGCTTCAACGTTGATATAAGGCTGGAGCAGGGTTTCCAGATTACTGACACCACCGGCTGAAATTTCCGGAGAAACAATCGAGAAGCGCGAACCGCGACGGGCGAAGTCGTTCACAAATTCCGGATATAACACGGCTTTGGCCGAAACCTGATTGAGCTGCGGATCGAGCTTCAGTGATTCGACCTGACCAATTGTGATGCCCAGATAGCGTATTGGCATGCCAGCAGAAAGCTTACTGGCATCATAAGTGTTCAGCGTTATCTGGCTGCCGACAGCGCGGGCCGCGGTTTCTGAATCATACAGAACCCGTTTCACGCCTTTACTGGTGGAGACACCTTCAAGATTATCAAAGCTGATGGCGCCTTTCAGCGCACGATCCAGCGGCGAGGCCTGAACGGTCAGACCGCTGCCATTGAGCTGCACTTTGGCACCACCTTCAGCCCAGAAAATGCTTTTCTCAGACAGAAGATTGCGGTATTGCGGCTGAATATATACATCCACTTCAAACTCGTTCGCTTTCGGGCGAACATTCACAATCTGCCCGACCTGGAATTTACGGTAAAGCACCACTGATCCTGCCTGAATATCTGGCAGGGTTTTCGCCGTCAATGTCAGTGTGGCACCTGGCTGATCTCCCTGAATACCTTCAGCGGCTTTTTCCGCGTTGCTGTAAAGCGGGTATTTCTGAACGGGTTCACCTTTACTGCCAGGAATGAGGCGGATACCCCCATCGACCCATTCCTGTGCGCTGGCACCCAACACTTCCATGCCATCAATACCCAGCTTCACATCCACGCGGCTGTTGACCACAAACTTGCTGTCTTTGTGCAGCAGATTTTTATATTCCGGCTTGATCGCGGCATTAAACAGGATGCCTTCATCAGTCAGCGTGCGGTCAATCACCGAGCCGACGTTGATACCGTAAAGCTTGATCGGCTGCCCCGCATCAATTCCATAGCTTTGCGGCGCAATCAGCTGAATCTTGACGGTACCGGGGTTCTGAAGCAGGCGCTGGTTACTGTCAAGCACCACGAAATGCTTTTGCGCTTCCCCATCGCCCGGGATCAGTTCCAGCGTATTACCCGTCAGTAACTGACTGATGTTAGCGTTGTTCAAACTAATTTTCGGGCTGTTCATTTCGATACGCGTCCCGGTACGCATCATGTCGATTACCGAAGGGTCGACAGTGAGTTTACCGGTAACTTTATTGTCGGGTTGCAAAGTGACTTTGGTCAGGGTACCGACCTGCAACCCCTGATACATCAGCGGTGTCTGTCCTTCTGACAAGCCGTTGCCGTTCGGCAAATCGAGATTGATTTCAACCCCACGCTGGCTCTGCGCCAGATCCGGATACAGCACGTAAGACTGGTCTGCTTTGGCCGGATTACCATCATTTGGCGAATCCATTGAAATGGCTCCGTTAACCAGCGCGGCCAGACTTTCCATTTGCACTTTCGCGCCACTCAGGCTGAAGTCGCCTTTAAAACCGGATACGTTCCAGAAGCGCGTGTTGTCTTTCACCAGACCGGCAAAACGCTTGTCGATCAGCAAATCAATCGTGACGCCGTCATTACCACTTTCAATGTCGTAATCGTAAACTTTCCCGATAGGGATTTTGCGGTAATACACCAGGGAGCCGGTGCTCAGTGAGCCCAGATCTTTTGAATGCAGGTGAATCATCAGCTCACCGGTATTCAGGCGGAATTTAGGCTGGGTATCGAGCGCGACGAAATGATCTTTCTCTTTGCCGGGTCCGGGCATCATACCGATATAGTTACCGCCCACCAGCGCATCAAGGCCGGAAACCCCGGCCAGTGAGGCTTTTGGCGTCACCAGCCAGAACTGTGTGCCTTCGCGCAGGGCGTCAGACAAATCGCTTTTGATACTGACTTTTACCTGAATGGTACGCAGATCTTTGGTCAGACTGATGGACTCTACTGTCCCAACCTCAACCCCCTGATAACGCACAGGAGTACGGCCCGCAACGATACCCGCTGCTGACTGGAAATCGATCGTGACAGTATTTCCACGCTCCTGATAGTTGCTGTAAATCAGCCATCCGGCGATCAGTAAAGCAATAAACGGCAGAAGCCAGAAAGGCGAAATCCGGCGCCTGTGTTTTATCCGTGCTTCAGTCGGTGTATTCGGCGTTTCCTGTTGCATGTGCATCCCAAATCAAGCGGCTATCAAGCCATTCAACGGCAAGAATGGTCAGAATTACGGCAGAGCCAAAGTAAAAGGCGGCCGGACCCATAGTAAAAGACAAAAGCTGGTCACGGTTTACCAGCGACATCATTAATGAAATAACAAACAAATCCAGCATCGACCAGCGTCCTATCCAGGTGACCAGTCGCAGTAAACGGATGCGCGTTTTCAGTCCCTGAATCGCTTTAAAATGGATGCTGAGTAACAGTGTCAGCATCACAATCACTTTAGTAAAAGGCACCAGTACGCTGGCAATAAACACAATTGCGGCAATCGGGATATTCCCTGAAGTGGCAAGCGAAACGACACCGGAGAAAATAGTGTCCTTCAGTTGCTGCCCGTTGGCGTAAATGATGGAAATCGGCAGCAAATTGGCCGGGATTAAAAACATCATGGCCGCAATCAACGCCGCCCAGGTTTTTTGCAGACTGTGTTTGTAGCGTTGTTGCATGGGAACATGACAGCGTGGACAGCGCCCGCGTTCATCCGGTAATCCGGTAAATTTACAGGCGATGCACAAACGCAGTGAAGACGGTACGCCCTTTGGCCTGCGCTGCGGATAAAACTCCTCCCACAGCTGCTCAATATTAAGATTAATCATCGTCATTGTGACCATCACAGTCATCATCAGATACGCGGCCAGTGCAACTCCGGCATTGATATCCGCATATTCTTTGACCTTGATGCTGGCGACCGCCATGCCAATCAAATAAATATCCAACATCACCCAGTCTTTCAGGCGGTCAAGCATCAGCAATACAGGTTTGAGATTCATCCCCAGCTTGCTGCCAAAATGCAGATAAAGAATTGAAACAGCGAGTGTCAGCGGCGCACCGATGGTGCAAAACGCGACCATACTTGCCGTGACCGGATCGCCCTGACGCGACATCTGCCAGATGCCTTCAAGCAGGCTGGCGTCGATACGCGTGCCAAGCAGACGGATGCTGATCAGTGGTTCGGTATAAGCGAAAGGCATCAGCAGCAAAATGCTGATGGCCATAGTGATCAGCCGGGGAAGGGAGCAAACTTTGCCTTTTTCCACTTTGGCGTTACAGCGCGGGCAATGTGCAGTTTGCGTCCGTTTCAGCGCCGGAAGCGAGAAAAGGTAATCGCATTCATGGCACCGCTGGTAGCGAACATGCGGTAACTGGACTGATATTGTGTTTATTTTCATAGTACCTGGAATAGTAAAGAATACCTGTTGTTACAATTACGCATCCCCGTTGGGGGGCAGACGAGGCCATCAGGCCAAGATCAGCCAGGTTTTTTTGACAAAATAACGTATTATGCGGTCGGCAAACAGTTATTGTAGGCGAGTCTTTTTGATGTCACACAGGATTAACCTTGTTCACATGGGCATTTAATGCTTATTTTATAGGGGTTAAGCACAACAGAACGGCTCAGTGCCCTTAGGTCATTATTGGTTACTACATGAATAAAGAAGCATTCTACACGGAATTAAAACGTGATTTGAACGCGTTGATCGCCGGAGAAAACAATTTTATTGCTACTCTGTCGAACGCAAGTGCCTTACTTTTTGAACGTCTTGATGGCGTCAACTGGGTAGGTTTTTATCTGCTGGACGGCACAACACTCGTGCTGGGGCCATTCCAGGGTAAAATTGCCTGCGTGCGTATTCCGGTAGGAAAAGGCGTCTGCGGTACCGCAGTAGCGGAAAATGCTGTACAGCGTGTGGGCGATGTTCATGCCTTCCCCGGGCATATCGCCTGTGATGCAGCAAGTAATGCCGAAATTGTTCTGCCAGTGGCCGTTAATGGCACAGTGATCGGCGTATTAGACATTGATAGCACCGTTTATCAACGCTTCGATGAAGCGGATGAACTGGGGCTGACAGAGTTAGTCAGCGGGCTTTGCCAGCATCTCGAAAGCTGCGATGCTGAAAAATATGTCAATCTGATCGTAAGTTGATCGTCGGATAACGTGGCATTTAATAATGGCGTCATTATAATGACGCCTGTTCATGCCTGCGCCGGTTGGCAAACCCGTTGTAATCAGGAAATTTCATGGAAAATCAACCTAAGTTGAACAGTAGTAAAGAAGTCATCGCCTTTTTGGCTGAGCGGTTCCCGCTCTGTTTTACCGCCGAAGGCGAAGCACGCCCATTAAAGATCGGTATCTTTGCGGATTTGGTCGCGCGCGTGCAAGGTGAAGAGAATCTGAGCAAAACTCAGTTACGCTCTGCTCTGCGCCTGTATACCTCAAGCTGGCGTTATCTGTACGGCGTTAAAGTCGGTGCAGAACGTGTTGATCTTGATGGTAATTCATGTGGCGTTCTTGAAGAACAGCACGTAGAACATGCCCGTAAACAGTTGGAAGAAGCGAAAGCCCGTGTTCAGGCACAACGTGCGGAACAACAGGCTAAACGTCGTGAAGCCGGTGAAACCGCTGAGCCACGTCGTCCACGTCCGGCCGCTAAAAAACCTGCGCCGCGTCGTGAAAATGCGCCCGCAGCTGTGGCTGGCCAGGAAAATCGCAAACCCCGTACACCTCGCCCACCGCGTGAGGAAAAACGTGAACCGCGTCATGTGCCAGTAACAGACATTTCAAAACTGCAAATTGGCCAGGAAATCAAAGTCAGAGCAGGTCAGAGTGCGATGGATGCAACCGTATTGGAAATTGCCAAAGACGGTGTTCGCGTTCAACTCTCTTCGGGTCTGGCGATGATTGTACGCGCAGAACATTTGCAGTTCTGATACGGAGGCCAACTCAGGCATGAACAAATTTGTCAGATTAAGCGTTATTGCGGGTCTGTTAATGGCAGGAGCCGGGCTGGTGAACACCAGCTTTGCTGCGAACGAGAGTACACCGGTGACTCTCGCTCAACTTCCTAATTTAACGCAGGATCCGCAGGATGCAACGGTGAGCGAGCGTGTGACTGCTCGTTTTACCCGTTCACATTATCGTCAGTTCGACCTTAATGCAGATTTCTCAGCGAAAATCTTCGACCGTTACCTCAACATGCTCGATTATGGCCATAACGTATTAATGGCTTCCGATGTCGCACAATTTACTGATAAACGTGCCACCTTGGGTGAGGAACTGAAATCCGGTCAGTTAACTACCCCCTATGCCTTATTCAATCTGGCTCAGAAACGCCGCTTTGAACGTTATGACTATGCGTTAAAAGTGCTTGAGCGCCCGATGGATTTTACGGGCAACGACACCATTGAACTTGATCGCAGTAAATCACCGTGGCCGAAAGACCGCGCTGAGCTGGACAAATTGTGGGATGCGAAAGTCAAATATGACGAGCTGAACCTCAAACTGACCGGCAAGAACGATCAGGAAATTCGCGATGTATTGTCTAAGCGTTATCATTTTGCGATGAAGCGTCTGACGCAAAGCAACAGCGAAGATGTCTTCCAACTGGTCATGAATGCCTTCGCGCACGAAATTGATCCGCACACCAACTATTTATCGCCTCGCAGCACTGAACAATTTAATACTGAAATGAGCCTGTCTCTGGAAGGTATTGGTGCGGTCTTGCAAGGTGACGACGATTATACAGTCATCAATTCGATGGTTGCTGGCGGCCCGGCGGCCAAAAGTAAAGCCATTGCAGTGGGTGACCGTATTGTGGGTGTCGGTCAGGTTCAGGCAGGAAAACAGACTCCGATCGTTGATGTGATCGGATGGCGTCTCGACGATGTGGTTGCGTTAATCAAAGGGCCAAAAGGCAGCAAAGTCCGTTTGCAGATCTTGCCAGCGGGTAAAAATGCCAAGAACCATGTGATTACGCTGACCCGCGAGAAGATTCGTCTCGAAGATCGCGCCGTCAAAATGACCATCAAAAATGTTGGCGCTCAAAAAGTCGCTGTGATGGACATTCCTGGCTTCTATGTTGGCCTGACAGATGACGTCAAAGTGCAGTTGCAGAAAATGGCTAAGCAGAACGTTAACAGCCTGGTTATCGATCTGCGCACCAACGGAGGGGGGGCGCTGACGGAAGCGGTTTCGCTGTCCGGTCTGTTTATCCCAAGTGGTCCGGTGGTTCAGGTACGCGATAATAATGGTCGCATCCGTCAGGACAGTGATACTGATGGCGTCGTTTACTACAAAGGCCCGCTGGTGGTTCTGGTTGACCGCTTCAGTGCTTCGGCATCAGAAATCTTCGCCGCCGCTATGCAGGATTATGGCCGTGCGTTGATTGTCGGTGAGCCGACCTTCGGTAAAGGTACGGTTCAGCAGTATCGTTCACTGAACCGTATTTACGACCAGATGCTGCGCCCTGAATGGCCTGCGCTCGGTTCTGTGCAATACACTATCCAGAAGTTCTATCGCATCAATGGCGGCAGTACTCAGCGTAAAGGGGTTACCCCGGATATCCTGATGCCAACCGGTATTGAATCGATTGAAACCGGCGAGAAGTTCGAAGATAACGCACTTCCGTGGGATAGTATTAATGCGGCAACCTACACCAAATTAGGCGACATGAAACCGTTCCTGCCTGAATTGCTGAAAATGCATGAAGCCCGTATTGCGCAAAATCCTGAGTTCCAGTACATCCAGCAAGATATCGCGCGTTACAAGGCGCTGAAAGACAAACGTAACATTGCCTCTCTGAATTACGCCCAGCGTGATAAAGAAGATAAAGAGGATGATGCACTGCGTCTTAATCGCCTGAATGAACGCTTCAAGCGTGAAGGCAAGAAGCCGCTGAAATCTCTCGACGATCTGCCGAAAGATTATGTTGCTCCGGATCCTTACCTTGATGAAGCCGACCATATTGCTGTCGATCTCGGTAAGCTGGAAAAGTCTCAGGTTGATCAGGCCCCGGCAAAATAATTCTTGTGACAGACTGACTAAAAGCGCACTCCGGTGCGCTTAATAAGATGGTCACCCCCACCCTGTGAGCGGTACGCTGACAGGGTGTTTTTCTTTCTGAAGGGGATCATCATGC
>NZ_JABAED010000030.1:0-51429 GCF_023701875.1 Rahnella sp. CG8 | reverse complement strand
TCCTCACGCGGCGCAAAAATGAAGGCCACCCACCTGGTTCCCTTGTCACGACAGGCTATCCGGGTTCTCCGGGAAATCCGCGCCCTTTCCGGTGAGTTGCCCTTGCTTTTTCCCGGTGATCACTCACCGTACAAACCTATGAGTGAAAATACCATCAATAAGGCCCTGCGCACGATGGGGTATGGCACAACAGAGATTTGTGGACATGGATTCCGGACAATGGCCTGTAGCGCCCTGGTTGAGTCCGGGCGCTGGTCAAGGGATGCGGTAGAGCCCAGATGAGCCATCAGGAGCGTAACAGCGTCAGGGCCGCCTATATCCACAAAGCTGAACATCTGGAAGAGCGGCAGCAAATGATGCAATGGTGGGCTGATTATCTTGATGCTAACGCAAGCAGTAAGGTTTTTGTCAGACCTTATCGTTTTGAGGCGCATATTGCGGCGACTGACCGGGAGGGTGAATGCGATACTGGCATTCGCCTGCCTGCCGTTCGAACTTAATGGGAGGTACCGTGCGCGCCCTCTTGGAGCCCGGGGGCAAAACGTATTTCAAGGCAGCAGGAGGTGATACGAAAGTCGTGCTCATAACGAGTGAAGACTCCACCCATGGTCCCGTCCCTTCAGCTGTACAGCATTTAGGGAAAACCATTCACAGGTGGAGCCGGTTGGATAAAAATGGGCAGTCAGGCAAATGCCAGACGTCCGATAACAGGATGTTCACGGTGTTGCACCTGCCACAGATCATAAGCGGCCTGCGCTGCCAGGAATACGCGTGCAGAGCCGATACCCGCTAATTCCAGTCGATAAGCCAGGTCTGCTGTTATTGGTGCATGCTCATTCAGCACCGAAGACAGGTGTCCGCGCGAATAGCCTATGTGCCGTGCCAGGCCGGTTACCGTCATGCCGATGGCCGGAAGAACATCTTCACGCAGCGATTCCCCGGGATGGGGCGGATTGTACATCGCCATACTGGCCTCCTAATGATAATCAAGGTAATCAATCAGCTCTACATCGGAGCCGTTGAACCGGAAGATAACTCGCCAGTTGCCTGAGATACTTACCGACCAGAAACCTTTGAGCTGACCCTTAAGCGGGTGCAGGCGAAAACCGGCAATGTCGCCCGGGGCGCTGGCGTCATTCAGATACATCAACAGACGCCTCAGCCGTGGAACGTGCGCCGCGTGGACACCGGAGGGATCGCCGCACTCATACAAAGCCCGGAGTCCCTTGTGTCTGAAACTCCGGATCATAATGACTCCATTGTAAGGTAATACCTTACATATT
Organism: Rahnella sp. CG8; assembly: GCF_023701875.1. Taxonomy (NCBI): domain Bacteria; kingdom Pseudomonadati; phylum Pseudomonadota; class Gammaproteobacteria; order Enterobacterales; family Yersiniaceae; genus Rahnella; species Rahnella sp. CG8. The sequence goes on along the minus strand of NZ_JABAED010000030.1, from coordinate 50,146 downwards.
TCAAGTCTGTTAAAGTCAACGCCAGCTTGACAGTAATCTGCCTGTGGCTGTGCGTGGATGAACACATGTCGGGGATAGTCATGATTTCATCTCCTGTGAAAATGGTAGTTAAGGTGAGATGTACCCGCAGGGAACGCGGTGGTATCACCGGGGAAAATGCAGCATCAGTGCCGAGGCACGTTGTCCGCCATGTGATGCGCAGCGGACCGGATCTGCGTGTGAAGACACGCCGCAGCCCTGAAGATCCTGGCTGACTGGGTTGGGCTGATAACATCAGCGTCAACTGGCCCATCGTGCCTGACGGTTTGACTGCTATCACCTAACAATACGGCATACGGACTCACCGCTTTTATGGACGGACGATGGGTAGATTTAGAGTGAAAGGAGAAGGACACAGATTTGCCGACTTAATTTATGGCGGTGCTCCCTTTCTGAAAATTTACTGACCTGTGGAAGAATTATTGTTTCAGAAGAGGACTAACTGCTGGAAGGCAAAACGGACATTTCCGGCGACGGGCAGGCGACAGGATAAACGGAGTACAAACAACCCGGGACGACACCGGAAACGCCCGAACACATTTCACCTGAATACCGTCACACAAACAAGCCCTGATACCGTTATGCTAAAACAGAATACGGATCTCGCCTGTAGTAAATCACTTAATCACCCTAAGCAGATTGGGGGACCATTCGTTCTCGTTTGCCTTTGAACAACTCCGGGCATGGCGTGAGTCACTTGTTTACTCGCGCCATGCCCGGATAACAAGCAAAGCGCGTTAGCCGATCATCAGACTGCTGCCAGCACTTGCACTAGCGGCCAAATGGTTGTATAAAAAAAGCGCAATCGCTGTTTGTTAACAGCATCCCAGGCAGCTCAGGTCTTTAAGGCTGCGCAGACCGGTTCCTCCGGCTGTGACCTCCCCAAGCCTGCCCACACACCGTTTACGCAGGCGCATGTTTTGACGCATGGGTGTGATGTTTTTTCATGGCCTCCAGGCCCGATTGATTTCACCTTGTTCGCATTTTTCTTCAGGGCAACCACTCCACTTGCCCACTCTTTTACTGCTTACTGCTCTCTGCTACCGGGCACCTGCCCGGAGGAGCGTTATCCTTTTGCGGCTGCTGCTGCTCCATGCCAACTGCGGCAATACGCCTTTTCACCGGCCCGCGGGCGGGACGGTCACTTTAAGCGACAGCGCAAAGTGACCGTCCCCGCACTGCCGCAGCCAGCCCTTGTCCGTGCGGCTTCTGCCGCAACCGTCACCATCTGACAGGCCTCTCCGGCCTGCAATTATCCCCGTCAACCATCGACTACTAAGGAGGAAAAAGACCGAATACCGAGGCAGGCCGGAAGGCCTGGGGGAATATCCTGACGAGAGTCAGGCGGCCGCACCGAGTGCGTCACCGTACCCCGCAACACCTCACCTGACACCCCGCCCCGGTGCAGGTATTCGTCTTCAGGACCGTGTCACCGGGGAAAGGTCAGTACCGCTGCCGAGGGGTAGTGATGAGTGTGGGTTACAGACAATACGGATAAGGTATGGGAGGGGTTTTATGTCAACCCTGCAACGAGAGTTAATCCGGCTGGCTCGCCAGGCGGGCGGCAGTTACAAGACCGTGAACGACCGCACCGGCATGGCCCGGCGGTTTGTGCAGCACCTGCGCGCACTGAATATCCAGTCCCGCAGCGTGAATCAGATTAAAGCTAAACATATTGAAAGCTATATCGAGGCCCGTAAGGCGGAGGGCATCAGTGCACGCAGCCTGCAAAACGAGATGGCCGCCATCAGGACGGTACTCCATCAGGCCGGGCGCGACCGGCTGGCGGATGATAGGCGTCTGAGCAATACCGCGCTGGGGCTGAGCGGCGCCAGCAGGATGGGGACCAAAGACCCGCTGCCGGATGCGGTGTATGCACAAATTTATCAAGATGCGCGTGAGCGTGACGCCGGACTGGCGGCGACGCTGCAACTTCAGCGTCTGCTGGGGCTACGCGCCCAGGAAGCGGTTCAGGCGGTGAAATCACTGGAGACCTGGCGGCATGAGCTGGACAGCGGGCAACCCAGGCTGACGGTAACTTACGGCACCAAGGGCGGACGTCTGCGCGAAACATCGGCCATCAATACAGAGCAGGTATCCGCCGCTATCGATACCGCCCGCCAGATTGCCGCTGAGCGCCACGGGCGACTGATTGACCGTCCCGAACTGAAAACCGCCATGAACTATTACCACTACCATCTCCGGCGGCTGGGTCTGACCGGACGGCAGGCGTCCCAAAGCCTGCGTTACGCCTGGGCGCAAGACAGCCTGAACTGGCACCGGCAACAGGGAGCGGGTCACAAAGAGGCCCTGGCGCGGGTGGCGATGGACCTGGGGCACGGTGACGGCCGGGGCGAGTTTGTCAAACGGGTATATGTCCAGCAGATGGCGGGAGGAAAAAAATGAGGCCAGCCAGGGGAAAAGTACCACAGAGACGCCAGCCCGGACGCAGGGATATTTGTTGTCCGGGCTGCGCTGACGTTTTCCTTATGAATATTGATAAATGACTGTGGAGGTCACCATGAAGCCACCCTTAACGCTGGTTGACCAGCAGAAGTCCCCCTTCACCACCACGTTACCCTTGCATCCTGGCTCGCAGGGCTATGACACCCGCCAGGATTATCTTATCAAGGGACATTTACCCAGTGACGCCCTGACCAGCATTTACGGCCCCAGCGGCTCCTATAAATCCTTCCTGGCGATTGCCTGGGCCTGCCATATTGCCACCGGCATGCCCTGGGCGAGACGGCGGGTCGCCCAGGGCTCGGTGCTGTATATCGTCGGGGAAGGCGGTATCGGCGTGCCGCGCCGGATTAAGGCCTGGGAGCGTACCTTTAACGGCGACAGCCCCATCGGCACGCTGTGGCGCATTGACTGCCCGGTATTCCCGGCCAGCCCTGAAAGCGCGGAGCAAGTGGTGCTGGCCGCCCGCGAAGTAGAAAACCAAACGGGCATGGCGGTCAGGCTGGTGGTGCTCGATACGCTGGCCCGCTGCTTTGGCGGCTCGGATGAGAATGCCGCCCGCGATATGGGCGCATTTATCCAGGGCTGTGATTATATCAAGGCGAAAACCCGCGCCACAGTGCTGATTATCCACCACTCCGGCAAGGATGAGGACAAGGGCGCACGCGGCTCCAGCGCCTTCCGGGCGGCGCTGGACGCGGAGTTCCATGTGCGGCGAGAGGAATCCGGTCAGGGTCTGGTGCTGAAGTGCACCAAGATGAAGGATGCGGAGGAGCCGCCGCATAGGGCTTACGCCTTAAGCCGGGTGCCATTGTATACCGATGACGATGAGGAGCAGATTGTGTCGCTGGTGCTGAACGATGAAGGTCACCCCCCGGAAGCGGACAATCCGGCCCTGGACCCTTACCTGGCCTCGGTGCCGCGCCTGACCAGTAACCATGTGGCGTTATGGCAGTGCGTGCGCTCGCGTACCGCCGCCGGTGAACCATGTACCCGGACGCTGGTACGTGATGACCTGCGGGCCATGGGGGTGGATGTGTCGAAGAAATTTACCCGCTGGCTGGATAAGCTGGTCAACGACGGGCTGTTGACGATCGAAGGCGAAATTATCCGCCCCCGGCATAAAGAGCAGGAAGAATAACTTAGCCTGGTCCGCCATCATTCGACATCCATATGCCATTGTGATACGACAGGCATACACGCCCCCCGGACGTTGCCGGTAAGTCAGCAACGTCCGGAGCCCCGATACATCGCGGCGTTGCCGCGCTAACGGGGCGGGACGTACCTCAACTCGGGTGTTGCCGGTAAGATCGTATGGCTTTGCAGGGCGTGCGGGGTTACGTGGGCTTTGAACGCCCTTAACCGGCTTCGCCGGGTTCCGGCGGCTATCAGCACTGTCGCTTTCTGCGATTTCCTTTGCCGCCTGCCATGCGCTAACGCGCATTAATGTCCCATGAACACGCTTTGCTTGAATGAAGCCTTTTTCGTCGTGAGTAACTAGGGCATGAGGTGGGGGGAATCCGGGAGAAAACCAAAAACTATGGCTAATCCCCCCACTTTACGCGTGTCTAGGCACAGAGTAAGTGGGGGAATAAAAAAATAGTTTAAAATCAATGGGGAAACCGTATCCACGTGAACGCAGTGGGGGAATAAGTGGGAAGGTGCCCTTTAGGGGGAACGTGGGGGATAGCTTTAGGCTGTGAGATTCTGGAATCTGAACTGTCTCAAGCTCAACCGATGCTGCGCAGAAGCTATTTTTTATATTGTACTCTGACTTGACAGGAACGTACTTAAGAAAATAACGTTAACTGCCTGTTAACTCTCCTGAGAATGTCAATGAACACTGATAATGATATTGCAGTATTGGCTTCAAATATTGCCATAATGGAACCCTCTGATGGACTTGAAAAAAAGCTTGCACTCGCCGCAAAAGAAAATCGTAGGCTGGTCATTAAGCTTGGATTCGACCCTACTGCACCTGATCTTCATCTCGGGCATGCTGTTGTATTACGTAAATTGAGGCAGTTTCAGGATGCTGGTCACAGTATTGTCATTATTATTGGTGACTTTACTGCCTCTATTGGTGATCCGACGGGTCGCAACAAGCTGCGTCCACCATTAAGTGAAGAACAAATCGCTATTAATAGTCAGACCTATATCGACCAGCTCGGCCGAATTATAGATATTTCCCGTATAGAAGTACGCCGCAACTCCGACTGGTTCAGAAAAATGTCTTTTTCTGAAATCATTGGGCTTGTTTCCCGCGTCACGCTGGCACAAATGATGCAGCGTGATGATTTCAAAAACCGGTATGCCGCATCCTCCCCTATTTATCTACACGAGCTCCTGTATCCAGTGCTTCAGGGATATGACTCTGTGATGATCAACGCGGACATCGAGCTTGGTGGTACGGATCAGCTCTTCAATAACATGGTAGGGCGAATGCTACAGGAGTCCTTCGGAAGTGAGGGGCAGTCGGTCATCACTATGCCTTTGCTAGAGGGGCTGGACGGCAAGGATAAAATGAGTAAATCGAAAGGGAACTATATTGCGTTAACCGACAGCCCTGAGGATATGTACGGGAAAGTCATGTCGCTGCCCGATCATCTCATTTTCAGTTATCTCAGCCTGGCCACGAATGTGCCAGCAGAACACATCACTGAGGCCAGAGAGCAGGTGGAACGGGGAATGAATCCCATTCTTTTAAAAAAGGATCTGGCACACAAGATAGTTGCCATCTACCATGGTGACGAAGCGGCTGACACTGCTGGCAAACATTTTGAGCGGATATTTCAACAACACAATCCCACCGAAGAAGACCATCTTCCCCTCATTCTTGACGGACATACGCGCCTGTCACTGATTGATTTCTGCAGCCAGGCCCTTGCCGAAATGAGCCGCTCTGAGATCCGGCGGCTTATCCGTTCGGGGGCAGTAAGGATCAATGCCCACAAAGAGACCGATGAACTGGCAACGATTTATCCGGAGTCAGGCATGCTCCTCTGGATGGGTAAACGTCACCGTTTTATCGTCAAGTAGACGCTGACATCTATTACATAAAAGGTCGGGTGATTTTTATCAGTTTGCCTTTTCTTATACCTTCAAGGATGGGCGGTTCAGTATTGAGTTCCTCCCGCCAAAACTGTTCATCCTCCAGCAGTTCCAAGATAAGTGGAAGATGTCCATCCTGTGAGTAAATATTCCCTCCTGGCACGAGGCAGGGGTAGAGGCACCGCAGGCATTCGCGGGTTGAAAGCAGCAGGTCAACATCCAGAAATGCCGTGGCAACGGGCCTGGACCAGTTACGCATTGTCTCTGAAAACCATCCAGGCACAAACTCGCATATTGTGATGTCACCATACTTTTCAACGTTTGCCTTCACTTCTTCCAGCGAGCCGCAAAACTCACCTTCGCGAAATATAACCTCCCGGCCTTCAATACTGATACCATGGTCCTCGTTATGTGCCGGCAAGCCCATGAATGAATCAAACACCACGAACGGCCTCCCAGCAAGCGCCGCGGCCAGGCTGAACTTGGCTGTGCTTGAACCTTTGAAGCACCCCGCCTCAACCACACATCCCGGGCGGCTTTGCGTAAGAGAGAGAATTTCGGTACAAAACGAAAGAATATCCTGCGTACTATGTGGGCTAATGAGTTCGTTAGAAATACGGTAGTGACTTTCCACAATAGCGCGTCGCTGTTCACTGGTGGCATGTATTGCGGTATTTGTCATAAACAGCTCAACCAAATCCTTGTGGGGATCTTTTCCTTCACGCAACATCGCCTGTATCTGCTCAGGAAACCAGGGAACATAGCTACTTGCGAACGACTTGGTGTTCATGCGGAATCCCTCATTTCATATTCAGATAACAATCCTCTATTCTCGATAAATTGAGAAAGCCGCTTTGCTCGCTGCCTGACCTCTGGAATAGTAGCGCCAGTGGCAAGCTCCCTGACTCTTTGTCGCTGCAGGGAACACCAGGATAATGCTTCGTTAAGGCGGGTGGGATAAACATAGCGGTGGACTCTTTCCAGCAGTTCTGGCCGGAGTATGAACTCACAATTGACCATTGCATAGAGCTCATTAAGCTGATCTTTGGTTACGGCCTCCGCAACAGTTGGAAGTCCGTAGGGAGCAGACGCGCCAAAGAGATCAGGCCGGGGCCGAATGTTCATTTTTGTTCCCCCGTCACCCAGTTCCTGCAGTAAGGGAATTCGCCTCAACGCACGTTTGTATTCTGTTGTGCCGATATCCGGCGTCAGTATTGCTGTTGCCAAGAAGAAAATAGGCAGTTTCAGCACCCGATCCAAGTCATCCAAAATACTGGTTATAGTGTCATGAGGCGCACCGATGATATAGCCGCAGACAACACCTATGCCGGCGGCATCCAAGACAGTGACCGCATTAATGTTCATCTCCACCGTGGTGGCCTTGTTGTAATAATCGAGGCTTCGCTGGTCCATGGATTCCAAGCCCAGAAAGACCTTGCGGCAACCAGCGCGGTACATGCGCGCGGCGAGATTGGCATTCATCACTTCCGAGCGGGCATTGCATGTCCATAGTATATTGTAATTTGATAGCATTTCGAGCAGCTCATCCAGGCTCTCGTGCTGAAGCAGATCATCATCATGAAACTGAATAGAGTCGTTCCCGAATTGCAAGAGATACCTGATGTCACCTTCGATTAATTCAACCGGTCGTGAAACAAGTTTGCCGTGAATGAGATAGGTTGAGCAAAAGGTGCATCGAGCTCTACAGCTTTGGGTACAGATATAAATCTGCTGGGACTCACCAACGGCCTTCCACCATCGCTCGCGAGACTCGCCGGCCAGAGTGGTGTCATCCTGGATAAGCTCATAGGCAAATGCAGGCGAGGGAATACTAGCCAACGATTTATCAAAAACGGTGGCGCCCATGGTGACTTTCCCATCACGCACAAAACAAATGCCCCGGGCCTCTTCTCCTTCACCAAAGTCGGGCTTAAGAAACGTGGAGAGTGTATGCCTGAGAGCACCGCCCCCTTCACCTCTCACCACTAAATGGGCAAAATCTATTTCTGGTGCAACCGTAGGGTGTGCGCCGCCAACCATGATACAAAATTCTTCGGGGTCCATCAGGGAAACCATGGACCGAGTACGTTCAAACGCAAGTGAATAGAGGCTGATAAGCACAAAGCGAGCACTGGCCGGTCTCAGCCACTCGGAAATAGCGGTGGCCAGCTCCGCATCTCCGCTGTAATTATCCTCATCAAAATATTTTATGTGAGGTTTGAAGGGGATTAGCCCGCGCTCAGCGTCCACTTGGGCAGAGCGAGCTAGATTTAGCAGGCCCAGGGAGGCATAACGAGCGGCAAATTTATCCTGACGTTTATCTGCGGCGCCTAGTTGGGTAGTCCGAAATCCATGATGCACCAGTGCCAGCCTCGGTGGACCCTCAGAGACAGAAAAAGTACCTGATTTTTTGAGCATAGAGATATCAAACATCTTTACCTCCTAGGCGCAAATCGGACTGCGATCATGTTTATCCCAGCGATCAAACTTGGGATGTGGCTGACCGGCCAGCGCGAAGCGGGCGTTATGCCAAGCCTGTACCCAGGATGCATGATCTTTGAGCTCAGACACTGGATTATTTCGACTTCTTGCCACAAAACCGGGGAACCATTCTCTGCCCGTTGGTTGGCCAGTCGGGCAATATCGCAGGTCGAAACTCCACCGTCCTCCTCGACTTGCATTGGCCAAAGACGCATGCATGGTCAAGGAGTGAAGAAAAATCGCATCACCCGGCCTGACAGGAAGAGCGACAAAATCTTCACCGACGAGTTCGTCAGGTATCCCCTGGAGGTGTGGTTTATCGCAGTGATGCACCAATCCGCCTTTGTGACTGCCTGGTACCACAATAAGGCAGCCGTTCTCTTCGGTCGCCTCGTTGATAGGCAACCAGACACCCAACATGGACGTTCTGTCTGCATCCGGAGTCACGACTGCCAGGTCCTGATGCCAAAATGTTTTTCCGGTTAGTGTGAGTGTATGGCTACGCGTTTCCTGGGTGATATTTTTCTGGGGTGGCTTGATTCGCATGTGCTGCACCGGGACGGAATAAATCTCAGGCCCGATGATTTGCTCTATGGCATCCAAAAGCCGGGGATGGCGAAGCAATCGGAAAATGGTTTCATCCAGATAAAGTGGCGAGTCCTTACGGATAGTGTCTTCAACAGGCAGTGTAATATCGAGACTCTGAAAGCAATTACCATCCGTCTGGCGCATCAGTGAAAGCATCTTATTTTCAGTTGTATCATGCGGTTCATAAGTACCGATGGTGCCATCTGCCAGCCATTTTTCTGCCAGGCTGTCGCAGTATGCATCATAGGCAATCATGACAGGGTTTAAGACCTCGTCCGGCGAAAAGACATTTCTTAGAACCGCATAGCCGTTTTCGTGATAGTCGGCAGCGATACGGTTAATACCAGTCTGTGACATAAATCAGCTCCGTCGGTTAGTGTGGTTCAGCTCTGGCTCAGTGCATCACGGGATGCATCCTGGAGTTCATAAAGTGATTTGGGAATGTCTTTCGGGGTGTAAATATCTGGTGCTGGTCCGCCGAAGCGGGCTGTTTTCTTTCGCTCACCTCGTAAATGATGGGCACAGGCTTCCATAGAAATCAGTTGACTCCCGGTGTAAAGCGGAAAAGCGTCCGTTGCACGATATTCAAATATCAATGTGCTCCGGGGAGCATCTGACGTATTTGGTGCTGAGCGATGAGGTGTGAACGGATGCAGAAAAATCACACTACCTGCGGGAGCGGCCAGGCTCACGGGTCTGCCATAAATGCGCTCGTTCATATCTTCAGTTATCATGCCGGCAAAACTGCCATCCGCAAGCGCATGATCAAAGGTTCGGGTATGCAACCCCGGAAGCACTTCGAGGCAACCGTTTTCAGCGGTAGCGTCATCCAGGTAGATGAGTACACCCGTCAGGCTGTCATTTGTGTGCGGGAAGTAGGTATAATCCTGATGCCATTCAACAACAGAGCCGACTTTGCGCGGTTTCATATTCAACTTACTGTGTTGAAGGGCGATATCCGGGCCTATCAGCGCCTGCACATATGCCATTATACGGTCATCAACCGCCGCCTGACGAAAAGACTCATGTTGCTCATAGGGATTGAAAATACGACGAGGGACCTGATGGCCATCCACCGTACCTTTTTCGAATTCAAGTACATGCTCATACTTGCCGGAGCGCAGCGAATCCTCGGTTAACTGGTGAATCACACTGTTGAGGTCCTTAACCCAGGTCGGGTCCAGCAGTGATTCTACAAGCAGATAACCATCCCGGAGGTACTGTTGTTTCCGGATATCATTAACATGGAGAAATGCAGGATCGTTCATAACGAGTCTCCTGATAAAAAAGAGACAGCATACCGATCACTGTCGTTACCAGTACACTGTCATGGATGAGGATCAGGAAACAGTGGTGCCCAGAGTCAGTGTCACGCAGCGAATAAATTCAGTGGTCACACCGCGGCGCCCTTCAAGATCAATAACGGAGCTAGTACCGTATTTCGGGCAAATTTCATAGAGCAGATCGGGGGAGATATTTGCTCCGAGAGATTTCAATACAGCGGCGGCGGTTTCAGGTTTGAAATTCATGCGCGCAGCGTGCTCCGGCAGGGCGTTGCGGATGCGCTGGAAGGTATCTTGGTTATCGTTCAGCAGTTGCTGGAGATTACTGTCATTGACGTGCGAAAGAGCATTATCGAAGTCCGTCACGCCACGCAGAGCCAGCAGGCTGACATCCGATGCATGATAGGTCGCAATTGAAGCGGGGCCTGCCATTGATTGGGTTTTAGCATAACCCAGTGAGCGAATTTCATTATGGATGTTCTCAGCCACTTCGGGGGTGAACCCCAAAGCGAGCGCGATGCGCTCCAGATCTTCGGATGGAAGCGCAAACATAACTCCCTCCCAGGAATCAGTGAGTTCCATTGCTTTCGCTCGGATTGCATTTGCATTTTCAGAAATTCGGCTGAGCTCATTCTTGCTGACAATGGCGGCATTGAGAACGCGGGTGGAGATGGCTGATTGACCGGTAACGTTTTGCATAATCTTCTCCTGAACGTATGTTCACATAGGAAATAATGTTTTCGGATAACGAACTGCTGACGTAGAGCGCGGGCCCGAAGCAGATGCAAATAAAATGGCGGACAGTAATAATAACTATTAGTTATTATTACTAGTATTACCTTGATGATTATTTCAAGACAAATAATGCCCTGACAGAATAGGAAAATATTCTGCCTGCCTTCGTATTAGACCTGCTTCGTTCACAAATAATTAACCTCAAACAAAGGTTTCAAGTCAACACTATTTTTTATTTTTGTTGTTTATTTGTAATTTTGATGTTAAGGATTTTCTTATTATGAAACCAGTAACATTTTGATTTATTGATTACTCTCCAATTGTTGTGTTAGGTAAATAGGCTTTAGCAATTTGTGCTATTTATTTTATCTTACTGATAAAATAGGAGTTAATAAAAAATCCTTTATTTTTAATAAATTACGCACAAAGGAAAGAGTAAATTGCGAAATCCTAAGGATCACGCTACTCATAATTATGCCTCCTGACCTTCTCGTACCGGTCTGTTTATTTACATAATAAAAAACAGTATCTCTCAGAACGAATGTATCTATTGATGAGGTTTTTTATGCATAATCCTGATAATAGGAAAAAAACAAAATAAAACCGTAGATCTTGCCAATAAAGATAATGAAAGTTATTTTAAAGAAATCATAATAATACTCTTTCACTCCATCGGGATTATCTACGGTTATCATGATGGAATTAACATTAATTTTTATCCCGAAAATAAACCGAGCGATAACGATAAATTGACAGTCAATAAAGTGGGTATCGATGAAATTAAGCGTAACAGTAACAAGAGGTAATCCGGTTGTTTCGTTTTTCCTTTTTTCCTCGTTTCTTCTTACTATCGCTCGCGGTGCGGTCATCCCGTTTTTGGCGGTGTACATGACTGCCGCCTTCGGTGAAAGCATCACTTCTGCCGGTTTTGCACTATCGTTGAGCTCCATTGCTGGCATTGTTTTAAGCCTTTACGCGGGCAGGCTTGCCCGCGCTGAAAACGCATGGCTGACAGTATTCGTTCTCCTGCTATTGTTTCTTCTCTCGGTGTTTTTGGGTGCTTTGTCAGATGGGCTTGTCACGCTTACAATTTTACTTATCGTGATGAATTTCGCTTATTCCTGCATCGAAATCCTACTTCGAACTTACATCTCCGGTCGGAAGGATATCGTCGATAAAAAGAAGATTTTTTCGGCCAATTATTTTGCAGTTAATATGGGATGGGCTCTTGGGCCGTTGCTTGGCGCTCTGGTCCAGAGTTGGCAACTAAATGCGATTTTTTACGCAGGTGCAGTTGCGTCACTTTTACCGCTTGTCTGGCTAATTATACGGACTGATGTTCTCAGAGGGTTCAGTATCCAGCAAACAGAAAATAATGATGCGTTATCAACTGATAGCAAAACTATACCCCGCCTGGAGGATCTCTCTTCAGGAAATCTGTTTCTGTTAACCCTAGCTTCATTTTTTGGAGCATTCGTATACGGAAATCCCGTTGCCTATCTTTCGCAACATCTGGTGCAGCACTACAGTGCACAGACAGCATCCAGCATAGTCGCACTGATGATGTTCACTAATGCTGCAGTCGTGTTGCTGTTTCAGCATTATATTATCAGTAAGATAACTCAGAGCAATATGCTTAAGTTTCTTATGATTGCAACAGGTTGCTTTGTAGTTGGCCTCATTATTTTTTTTCATGCTAGCGAGTATCGTCCAGCCTGGATCGCTGGCATGTTCCTCTTTGCACTGGGCGAGGTTATTTTTGTTCCTGCGTTATTTTTAATAACCGATCTGATAGCACCAGCATACGCTCGTGGAAGCTATTTTTCGGTACAAAACCTTGGAGCAGCGGGTGCGGCCGTGAGCCCATTCGTTATGGGTTATATTCTCAGCACAACGGACTCGATTATTGCATTTGGCTTCTTAGGCATGGCTATCTTTTTTAGTTTTTTATTAATTTGTTGCATGAGAATCAATCAGCCAAGACTCAACGGCAGCTAATAATCCCCCAAGGATAGTGGCGATTAATTCCACGGTGGCTGAGACACTTGCAGGTGTGCGCTATACCGAACTGGACTGTGGGCGCTTGGCTCTACTGGAATGCTCCTATCAGTTCGTGCAATTAGCGACGGAGTTCCTGCCCGCTAGCTTACCTGCCCCAAATTAATTCATTGATAAATGAGCTTTATCGACTACCAGACGCCGGGAAACCTGGAGCGTTCCCAGATAGCCAACTGAGTCAAAACGAGTGGGGGGCACAAAGACCGGCTGATAACGGGTCCGAGTGGTTGCGGCAAAAACTACCTGGATTGCGCTGGGTTATAATGCCTGTCAGCAGGGCTAAAGCGTGCAATACTAGCGGCAGCCAGTTACTGACTTCGGATAATTTCTGTTGGAGTCAATAGAGCGTTTATTATTCAACCTGTGGCTCTGGTGAATAGCCACCTTCTGGAAAGAGTAATCAAAAATTCTGATATTTCTGCGAAATATCTCAAAAATGAAGTCATTTGGCCTGGGGGCTTTAAGAGGGGCTTAATATCGCACTTAACCATTAAATCATTTTATTAAACAGCGCATTACGATTACTATCGATTCCGAGTCCGGGCACCATATTTAAAGAAACCCGCCTATGGCGGGTTTTTTGCTTTCAGAGATGCGGACTCTCCATCGAACTCCGTTCGATGACTCGCCTTGACAGGCTCGCCCTGCGGGCCAACGGCAAAGCCGTTGTTCAAACGCCTGCGGCGTTAGTCCGAGTCCGGGCACCATATTTAAAGAAACCCGCCTATGGCGGGTTTTTTGCTTTCAGAAATACGGACTCTCCATACTGTCTTCAGTGTGTCAAAAGGCGAAACATGGGAAACCCGTACTCATTAAACGCCCGATAGTCAGGCGTTTAATGAAGTTTACGATTGTCGCTATTTCGACATTGTCACCAAAATAGGCTTTTTCACGAACAGTCCGTAGCTTAACGCGCCCAGCATCAGTAAACCGGCGCCGAGAAAGAAGACGTTGGTGAACTGCCCGGTTGCATCCAGAATAAGCCCGGTGACAATCGGCGCACAGGCCGCCCCCAGGAAACCACCAAAGTTCTGAATGGCGCCCATCGATGCCACCTGCTCTTTCGGCGCAATGTCTGAGGCCAGCGTCCAGATGACACCCTGCGGCAGTTGCGAGAAGAAGTAGCCAACTGACAGCAGCGCGATACTCAGTGTTGTGTTGTGCACAAAAGGAATCGGCGCCACAAAGCAAGCCGCCAGCGCTGCACCGGCCACAATCGGCACCTTACGCGCGGTAATCGTCTTCACACCGCGACGGATAAGACGGTCAGAGATAGCCCCGCCGCACAGCACACCTAAAATCCCCGCCAGGAACGGAATGGCCGCCAGCCAGCCTGTTTGTTTCAGGCTAAAACCCAGCGATTTTTCCAGGTAGCCCGGCAGCCAGGTCAGGTAAACCCAGATAGTGAACATGATAGAAAAGTTGCCGATCACCATAAACCAGGTGGTTTTATGCCTGAACAACGCTCCCCAACTCGCCTTGTTATTGCCGTTAACTTCGGTCACCGACTTCTGCACCAGCTGAGAATTGGCGTGGATCACCTTTTCTTCGCGCTCGGTCGGATTGCGGTAAAATTTCAGCCATACCAGCAGCAGCGGAATCCCCGCCAGGCCAATGGCAATAAACATGCCGCGCCAGCCGAGCGTTAACAGCAGCACGGTCAGGATTGGCGGTGCAATGGCATTGGCAATCTGCGAACCGGTATTGATGATGGAGGTCGGCAGCGCGCGCTCTTTATCAGAGAACCAGCGGTGAGTAATCTTGATGCCGGAGGTAAAGAACGGTGATTCGGAAATGCCCAGCAGCATGCGCAGGGCATAGAACATGGAATAACCATTAACGAAACCTGCCATCACCGTGAAGGTGGACCACAGCCCCACGCCCCACGAGAACATTTTTTTAGGACCGAAACGGTCAACCAACCAGCCCGCAGGCAGGTTTGCCAGCGCATATGGCCACAGGAAAGCAGACAGCAGCAGGCCCATTTCCGTCTGGCTGAAACCAAACTCTTTCGCAATGGTGGTATTAGCAATACTTAAATTGGCACGGTCGAGATAATTAATGACCGCCGCCATTAACAAAATAAAAATAATGCCCCAGCGCAAGCGTGAAACAACAGGAGCAGCCGTTTTAACCAAAGATGTATCGGGAGGAGAGGTAGCGTCTTTCATCATTTTAATTATCCACTATTGGTTATTCATAAATAAGTCATCATTGAACAGACTCAGGTGAATTTTAATCACAGCTTTACGAATAAAAGACTGACTTCGGGTATTACAGCAAGGGCGATGTAAATCTTGCGGAAAGAAAACGGCAAACATGCCGGGTTCCAAACGAATCAGCGATTCATTATTCGTTTCCTGATAAAACACGATGTCATGCTTCTCCGCCCGGTCTTCTGCCACCTCGTGCTCCGCCGCACCGCGCGCCACACCGATGGTTTCTTCTCCCTGCAAGAGAAATTGAATATCTGCAAACCTGAAATGTGACTCAGCCCGCATTTCATGAGCAGGAACGGTATTCATTTCCTGGAGAAGGCAAAACATCTTGTCCGGAATAATATCGAATTTCCCTGGTGTCAGCGTGGTAAAATCAGTTTGAGTAATATACTCAATACCTTTATTAATAATCGGATGGAAAGCGAATTTCTCACGTTCCCAGTCTCTCAGGCAACATACGATCATGTTGAATAATCCTTTTATATTTATATTCAGGGTCGGATTACGGCTAAAAAGGTTATAGATTTGAAACTGACGGCCTGGCAGCATCATCATGTGCATAGAATATCCGACCAGGCCATTAATCAGCGGATAAGATGGCAACTCATCCGCATCACTCACTCATGGCTATCTCACCTTATACGGCGGCGATTTTTTTCTGCCACAGCGCCGTGCCGCTGTGAATTTGATCCAGCAATACGGTCAGCCCCCAGAACTTTTCCAGCACATTGTCTTTATTCACACGGCAGAACTCGCTGTCGAAAGTGCCCAGACGCTGATGATAAATCTTGGCATTCTTCGGATACCCCAGTGTTTCAGTCACCGCGCCCAGCGACAGGAAAATGGCTAACTCGTCGGCGAGTTGCGGCTGGGTTGCCGCCTTGTGATACAGCCAGCTGTAAAGCTCGGGGTGGAAATTGGTGAACACGCCGCTGAATCCTTTAGACCCCGCCAGCATCGCCGGATAAGCAATCGCGGCATTAGCATTAATGATGTTCAACGGCGTATTTGCCACCAGCTTCACGCGGCGGGTAACGGTTGCCAGGTCACAGCTCACGTCTTTCAGTACAACGAAGCGGCCGGTGTTGGCGCAGTAAGTGAGCTCTTCGTCGGTCAGCAGACGGCGATACGGTGCAGGACACTCATACAAACCCAGCGGCATGGATTCAGGCAAGGCACTCAGCAACTTATCCAGGGTGGCAAAGAAGGTCTCACTGCCCTGATTTTTCGGATCGAGATGGTTGGTGACCAGCACCAGTGCGTCGGCTCCGGTTTTCGCCATCGCACTCAGCTCACTGATTTGGTCATTGATATCATCACTGATATGGCCCGAGGCAATTACCGGCACGCGCCCCGCGACGTGCTTCACCACAAACCCGGCCAGCGCAACGCGCTCTTCGAGGGTCAGAAACTGCATTTCGCTCGACTGACACACGGCGAACAGCGCATCTACACCTTTCTCAAGATACCAGTCGATCAAACGGGTCAGGCCCGGATAGTCAATCTGGTTGTCTTCGGTGAAAGGGGTCAACATCACCGGCACGATGCCTTCAATACTTTTAGTCATGACTGCTCCTTAAGACGGAATCGATTACGTGGCCGCTAAACTCAATGCATCAAGGCAGCGACCGTCACAAGAAACTAAAGAATTACCGCAGCATTTATCGCTGCGCCAGACGTGCTGAAACCTGAGCCTTATCAGGCATGTTTGATGCACCTTCACGCTCGACGGCCAGCGAGGCAAACGCCGCGGCATAGGTCGCCGCCTGAACCAGACTTTGTCCATTGGCAATACTTGAGGCCAGCGCGCCGTTGAAAGCATCGCCTGCACCGGTGGTATCAACGCTCAGCGCCGGGAAGGCCGGAATGTGCTGGAACTGATTACCGTCAAACAGCAACGCGCCGCGCGATCCCATGGTAATAATCACCCGCCTCGCCCCCTGGCTGACGATACGCTGTGCAGCCTCTTTGGCGCTGGCTAAATCCTTCACGTCAATGCCGGAAAGCTGCGATGCCTCAGTTTCATTAGGTGTAATAACGTCAACATATTCAAGACACTCAAGCGCATGGCTCGAGAAAGGGGCCGGGTTGAGTATCACCTTCACGCCCAGCGCTTTGGCCAATTTCATCGCGCTCAGGGTAGCGGCAAAATTGTTTTCGAGCTGTACGAGCAGCACGTCCGAATCTTCCAGTTCGGGGGCGATCGCTGCCACTTCGTCTTCGCTGATGGTTTTATTGGCACCGGAATAAATGGCAATCATGTTCTCGCCGTTTTCCTGCGAGACATAAATGATGGCGTTGCCGGTCGGCTCAGTGTCCGACTGATAAAGGGTAAAGGAGTGGATCTCCGAGGAGGTCAGGTGATCATAAGCAAACTGGCTGAACTGATCCTTACCCACCTTGGAAACGAAATGCACTCTGGCACCCGCACGACTGACCGCCGTGGCCTGATTCGCCCCTTTGCCGCCCGGGCCGAGCGTGCTGCCCAGCGCCAACAGGGATTCTCCGCCTTTTGGAAAACGTTCAACCTTCGCCACGATATCGACGTTAAATGAACCCAGAATGCAAACCTTACCTTTCATGTTCTTTCCTTTCCCCTGTTGTACGCTCTGCTTTCTTTTCTGACTCTGCAGCCGTTGCAGCAACACTTCAAAGTTGCCACCGGTGTCAGCAATTAGCTTTGACTGCAAACTCCGCCGTATCACCATTGCACCGCCATGACATCGCTGAACCAATTTTTCAGCCGCCAGAGCATTCAGATCACTGCGAATGGTCTCTCTGGTCACCGCAAACAGGGACGCCAAAACCTCCACTTTTACCCGCTCGTTTTTATCCAGATATTCCAGGATTTGCTGCCGACGTTCTTCAAGAAACATATCCACCCGCCTTCTCTGTATTCAGAATAAGTGCACGAAACTGATTAAAGAGTGATGATGCTCATAGCTTAACCAGCAAAACGGAAGTAAACAAAAATGGGAATTTTTGATTTGGCGAAGTGAGAAGAAAGGAGCAGAAAAGAGCCATCGAAAGTGAGGGGCTGTCAAAAGAGGGCGCGCATTACCCCGGTGCTCGTTTCACCCGGACACACATGACGCCGCCTCTTTTCGTAACAGAAACTATACTTTATTTTCATCAGGATAGTGACGCTGGCAGGATAAAGAATGACCCAACAAAGACCGCAATTTTCATTGAAAGTACTGACGATTAATACTCACAAGGGCTTCACCGCGTTTAATAAACGCTTCATTTTACCCGAGCTGCGCGACGCGGTACGCACCGTCGGTGCCGATATCGTCTGCCTGCAGGAAGTGACGGGCGCACATGATGTGCATTCGTCGCACGTGGAAAGCTGGCCGGACATCCCCCATTACGAATTTCTTGCTGACACCATGTGGAGCGACTTCGCCTACGGGCGCAACGCGGTCTACCCGGAAGGTCATCACGGCAATGCCGTCCTTTCACGCTATCCCATTGAACATTACGAGAATCGCGACGTGTCAGTCGCGGGTAGCGAGAATCGCGGCCTGTTGTACTGCCGTATCGTGCCCCCGCAGCTTGGGTCTCCTGTCCACGTGATTTGCGTACATCTGGGTCTGCGCGAAGCGCACCGCCAGGCGCAGCTCAAGATGCTGGCCGACTGGGTTAACGCTTTCCCGCAGGGAGAACCGGTGCTGGTGGCGGGCGATTTCAACGACTGGCGGCAAAAAGCCAATCGCCCGCTTAAAGTACAGGCGGGACTCGATGAGATTTTCACCCGCGCAAAAGGCCGCCCGGCGCGCACTTTCCCGGTCAGGATGCCGCTTCTGCGTCTTGACAGGATCTATGTGAAAAATGCCAATGCCAGCGCGCCTGCGGTGCTGCCGCTGCGTAACTGGCGTCATCTGTCCGATCATGCCCCGTTAAGCGCGGAGATCCATCTATGAAAACCGCTTGGCGGGAAGGCAACCGCATCCAGCTTCTGGAAAATGGCGACGAATATTACCCGGCGGTATTTGACGCTATCGATAACGCTCAGCGTAAAGTGATTCTCGAAACCTTTATCTGGTTTGAGGATGACGTGGGTCGCCAGTTACACGCGGTGCTCCTGCGCGCCGCACAGCGCGGTATCGGGGTTGAAGTGCTGCTCGACGGCTACGGATCGCCTGATTTGAGCGATGATTTCGTCGGCGAACTGACTTCAGCAGGCGTGGTGTTTCGCTATTACGACCCGCGCCCGCCGCTGTTCGGTATGCGAACCAATCTCTTCCGCCGTATGCACCGTAAAATTGTTGTCATCGACAATACAGTGGCGTTTGTCGGCGGGATTAATTACTCCGCCGAGCACATGTCCGATTACGGTCCTGAGGCCAAGCAGGATTACGCCGTACGGGTGGAAGGCCCGGTGGTGGATGACATTTTGCAGTTTGAGCTGGAAAATCTGCCTGATCATGCGCATACCCACCGATGGTGGCAGCAACGTCGCCGCTATCATGCGGCGGAAAATCGCAA
Organism: Rahnella sp. CG8; assembly: GCF_023701875.1. Lineage (NCBI taxonomy): Bacteria > Pseudomonadati > Pseudomonadota > Gammaproteobacteria > Enterobacterales > Yersiniaceae > Rahnella > Rahnella sp. CG8. Next base: position 30,741 of record NZ_JABAED010000030.1, on the reverse strand, counting down.
TCCCGGCGAGGCGCAGGCGCTGTTTGTCTGGCGCGATAATGACGATCACCGGGATGATATTGAGCGTCACTATCTGAAAATGCTGGCCAGCGCCAGGCGCGAAGTGATTATCGCCAACGCCTATTTCTTTCCTGGTTACCGTCTGCTTCACGCCATGCGCAATGCAGCCCGCCGCGGCGTGCAGGTAAAACTCATCGTGCAGGGCGAGCCGGATATGCCGATTGTAAAAGTCGGTGCAGAGCTGCTGTACAACTATCTGCTGAAAGGCGGTGTGCAGGTGTATGAATATCGCCGTCGTCCGCTGCACGGCAAGGTCGCGCTGATGGATGCTCACTGGGCGACGATCGGCTCCAGTAATCTCGATCCGCTGAGCCTGTCGCTCAATCTTGAAGCCAATCTGATTATCCACGACCGGACGTTTAACCAGACGCTGCGCGAGAACCTGCACGGTATTATCGCCAGAGACTGCCAGCGCGTGGATCAAACTATGGCCCCGAAACGCACCTGGTGGAACCTGGCGAAAAGCGTGGTGGCGTTTCACTTCCTGCGTAAATTTCCGGCCATGGTCGGCTGGCTACCGGCGCACACGCCAAGGCTTGCCCAGGTAAAGCCGCCCGTACAACCCGAAATTGAAACGCAGGATCGGGTGACGTCAGAGAATTCAGAGGTGAAATCATAATGTCTGCATCACATCCGAAGTGGCGTCTGGCGAAAAAAATACTCACCTGGATTTTCTTTATCGCCGTGGCTGTGCTGCTGGTGGTTTACGCCCGCACGGTCAACTGGGAAGACGTGTGGAAGGTCATTCGCAATTACAACCGCACGCCACTGCTGATATCAGTGGTGCTGGTGATCATCAGCTATCTGCTGTACGGCTGTTACGATCTGCTGGCGCGCGCTTATTGCGGGCACAAACTCGCGGCCCGTCAGGTGATGCTGGTGTCATTTATCTGCTACGCCTTTAACCTCACGCTCAGCACCTGGGTTGGCGGCATCGGCATGCGTTACCGGCTCTACTCCCGCCTGGGTCTGCCCGGCGCCACGATCACCCGCATTTTCTCACTGAGCATTACCACCAACTGGCTTGGCTATATTTTGCTCGGCGGAATTATCTTCACCTTCGGCGTCGTGGAGCTGCCTTCGCACTGGTACATCGACGAAGGCACACTGCGCATTATGGGCATTGTGCTGCTGGCGATGGTGGCCACTTACGTCTGGTTCTGCGCCTATGCTAAACGCCGCCATATGACGGTGAAAGGGCAAAAACTGGTGCTACCGTCGTTTAAATTTGCCGTGGCGCAGATGGTAATTTCCAGCGCCAACTGGATGGCCATGGGGGCGATTATCTGGCTGCTGTTAGGCGAGGATGTGAACTATTTCTTTGTGCTGGGCGTGCTGTTAGTCAGCAGTATCGCCGGGGTTATTGTGCATATTCCGGCGGGGATCGGCGTGCTGGAAGCGGTGTTTATCGCCCTGCTGGCCGGAGAACATACGTCGCAGGGCACGATTATCGCCGCCCTGCTGGCCTACCGTATGCTCTACTACTTCCTGCCGCTGCTGCTGGCGCTGGTGTGCTATTTGATGCTGGAGAGTCGGGCGAAGAAATTGCGGGCGAAGAACCAGAAGGCGATGGCGAAGTAAGCCTTCTGGCATTATTCCAGACCGGGGATATTCACGCCAAATGTTTGCAGCAGCAGGATGATATTGAGCGCCACAATCACCACGGTGCCGATGATGGAAGTCACGACAGTCAGGCGGCTGTTAACAAACTCCCCCATGATGTCGCGACGGCTGGTGAATATCACCAATGCAATCATCGGCGCAGGCAACGCCAGGCTGAGCACCACCTGGCTGTATACCAGCGCGTCGGTGGCATTAACGCCCATCGCCACCACGATAAACGCAGGGATCATGGTGACCAGACGGCGCAACCAGACGGGAATGCGAAAACCGACGAAGCCCTGCATGATCATCTGGCCTGCCATAGTGCCTACCACTGAACTGGAAATACCGGAAGCAATCAATGACAGCAGGAAGAAACCTGCCGCCCCCGCCCCCAACAGCGGAGTCAGGGTGTGGTAAGCCGTTTCGATTTCCGCCACATCGCTGTGGCCGGCATGGAAGGCACTCGCGGCCATAATCACCATCGCGATATTCACCAATCCGGCGAGGGTCAGCGCGATCACCACTTCAATATTGGAAAAACGCAGCAGTGTACGACGTTCGCCCGGATTCCTGGCATGGGTACGGTGCTGAGTCAGCCCCGAGTGCAGGAAGATCGCATGTGGCATCACGGTGGCTCCGATGATCCCCACGGCAATGGTCAGCGCCTGCGCGTCGGGCAGTTGCGGTGTCACCATGCCCAGACCGGCTGCGGCCCAGTCAACCTGCGCAATAAACATTTCAACCAGATAACACAGCGCAATCACCGCCACTAACCCGCCGATCATCAGCTCAACAGGGCGGAAACCACGCTTTTCCACCATCAAAAGGCCGTAGGTAACCAGCGCCGTGATACCCATCCCGGCCAGTAACGGCATATGGAACAGTAACGACAGGGCTAAAGCCCCCCCGAGGAATTCGGCCAGATCGGTCGCCATTGCGGCGATTTCGCTGCCCACCCACATCCCCCAAACCACGGGTCTGGAGAACTGGTCGCGACACATTTCCGCCAGATTTCTGTTGGTGACGATCCCCAGTCTGGCGGAGAGCGCCTGAAACAGCATGGCGATCATATTGGCCATGACGACCACCCACAGGAGCGCGTAGCCATAGCGCGAGCCAGCCTGAATATTGGTCGCAAAATTACCCGGATCCATATAGGCGATCGAGGCGATCACCGCAGGCCCCGCAAACAACAGCGGTGTCATCAGGCCGCGTTTGCGGCCGGACATGGCGTTAGCAATCGCCGCATTGGTTCTGTCGGTTAGAGAAGAAGTCTGGCCTGTTCCACGCATACTGCCCGCCCTGTTCTTGCTTGTTATTTTTGTGTGAATTTTATCCGGCAAAGACGAATATAGCACTGGCTATACTCTATAGTGCAAGCTTAGTTTGAGGGTTATTAAGGGCTTTATGTTTCAAAATATGAAACTTGAATCATTGCCTGTGATTATAAAAATGGAATTATTTTTCTGATGATGAAACCGGCGTGACGGCCACACTGACGGCCCTGTGCCCGCGCCTTTCGTTCAGAGGTTATGCGCAACAGCGCGTGAAAACATTGCCGGCATGAAAACCTGACAGACATCACACTTTCCTGACAAACAAACCGGCTGTCCGCCCCCTGCTATCAAGTTTCCTCGCCAGTGTGCCGTTAACTTAATCACTAAAACTCATTCGGTTCACGTGACCAACTTCAGTTTCTTCCCGACAGATTTCTATCCTGTGTTTCCTGACAGGCTACTCCGGTAACGACATTTTACGCACGAGACTGATTGAAATGTTGTCATAACTTAAGGTGCCCGCACCTTTTTAATCGCAATTTCAGGGAGTTACCACTATGTCTTTTAAACACACTACTGTACGCACCCAGCTTACGCTGGGATTTGGCGTTTTAGTCGTCATTGTTCTCGCAGTAGTCCTGCTCTCTATCAACGCGTTAAGCCAGGCCAACAACAGATTCAAAACTCACGTACAGCAGGTTTCCGCCCGTGAGGCGGCTGTGAATTTAATTCTCAGCGGCGTAAAAGACAGTTCATTGAATATTTACGGGCTGGTGCTGGTCAGTGAGGCTGCTGATATCGAAGCAGGTAAAAGACAAGTTGCTGCTGCAGAAGAGAAAACCGCAGCCGCGCTGAACCGGCTTCAGGCGGCAATCAAAGAACACTCTGACGTCACAGATAAGGATCGGCAATTCGTGACCGCGATTTCTAATGCGGAAGAAGGATACCGTCCGGTTGCTAAACATATTGTTGATCTGGCCCTTGAAGAGAAGAAAGCTGAAGCGATTGACCGCATGAATCGCGAGCTACGACCTCAGTTGGCGCTGCTGCTGAATACGACCAATGACTATCTCCAGTACAGTAACGTACGGGCTAAAGAGAGCCTGAATACCGCACAAGATGCGTATCAACAAACCCGCCTCATTTTCATCGTTATCAGCCTGGTCGCACTGAGTCTGGCGGTTATTCTGGGGGGCATTATTATCCGTTCCCTGTTCCGTGCACTGGGTGAAGAACCGCTTGTTTTAGGTCAGGTGGTACAACGTATTGCTGCGGGTGATCTCAGTGAAGTGAAAGGCGCGGAAAATGCACCACAAAACAGCGTCCTGGCAGAGCTTGGCGGAATGCAGGCGAAACTGCATCAGTTAATCAACCAGGTGGCTAATTCCGCTGAAAGCATTGTCAGTGCATCCACCGAAATTACGTTGGGCAATGAGGATCTGAGTCGCCGGACCGAAGCCCAGGCTTCCTCACTGGAACAGACATCAGCAAGCATGGAGGAACTGACCGCGACAGTGAAACACAACGCCGACAATGCCCATCAGGGGAATCTGATGGCCACAAGTGCGTCACAAGTGGCGCAACGCGGCGGCAACGTCGTTGAACGCGTCGTCAGCACCATGCATGAAATCGCCGAAAGCTCAGGCAAAGTGACACAGATCATCACGGTCATTGAAGGCATTGCTTTCCAGACCAATATTCTGGCGCTTAACGCCGCCGTTGAAGCAGCCCGTGCCGGTGAGCAAGGACGTGGTTTTGCAGTGGTTGCCGGTGAAGTGCGAACGCTGGCACAGCGCAGCGCCAATGCCGCCAAGGAAATTAAAAACCTGATTAGCGAGTCTGTTGAAAGGATTAACGTCGGTTCTAAGCTGGTGGATGAAGCGGGCACCACCATGATGGAAGTGGTGAACGCGGTCAAAGGCGTCAACAGCCTGATGGCTGAGATTACCCTTGCCTCAAGCGAACAACATACTGGCATCGATCAGGTCAATAAAGCCGTGGTCAACATGGACGAGGCGACGCAGCAGAATGCCGCGTTAGTAGAACAAAGTGCGGCAGCAGCGGACAGTTTAAAACAACAGGCTCATATCTTGCTGGAGGGGATTTCTGCATTTGATATTTCACGTGCGGGAAATCTTAATGTCACTGCAACAGCCACCCGCTAAGGTATTTACATGAAAATTTCCTGCGTTTTTGCCGTGGCGACGACCCTGCTGACATCGGCAGCTCTTGCCAGCAGCAATGAGAACATCACGATAGGCCTGATTACTAAAACAGACACCAACCCGTTCTTTTTGAAAATGAAAGAAGGTGCCATGCTGGGGGCCACCGTACACGGGGTCAAACTGCTTACCGCAGCCGGTAAAGAAGACAGCGATTATCCTTCACAGATCATCGCGATTCAGTCCATGGTGGCCTCTGGCGCGACAACATTGCTCATTACGCCGAGCGATGCTAAGGCCATTGTGCCCGCACTCGATGAGGTCCGGGCGAAAGGCGTGCAGGTTATCGCCCTCGATTCCCCGACGGATCCGATCAGTGCCGTCGATGCCCTCTTCGCCACCGATAACTATAAAGCTGGCGAATTGATTGGCCAGTATGCTCAGGCGGCCATGCCGCTGACGTTCGCGGGACAACCCCTCAAAATAGCGATGCTGGATTTATCGCCAGGACATCTGGTAGGGGCAAGAAGACACAACGGATTTATGAAAGGATTGGGGTTAACTGCGGCAGGTGCCGAATCCAGTGAACTGTCCGCCGCACCCGAAATTGTGTGTGCAGGCTATAGCGAAGGGGCTGAGAAACAAGGCTACGAGGTCATGACAAATTGCCTGAAAGCCCATCCGGACATTAATCTGGTTTACACCGTCAATGAACCGGCCGCAGCCGGAGCCTACAAAGCCTTGCAGGAAGCAGGTAAACAAAAGAATGCCATGATTCTCTCTGTTGATGGCGGGTGTGCGGGGGTAAATTACGTACGTGAAGGCAAGATTGCTGCCACGGCCCAGCAGTATCCTTTAACGATGGCGGCGATGGGTGTTGATGCTGCCGTTGCCTATGCCAGACACGGCAAAAAGGTTTCCGGGTATGTCGATACCGGCGTCACGCTTATCGCCGATAAACCTATGCCAGGTCTGGCAAGCAAAGATACTCAGGCAGGGCTGGATGCCTGTTTTGGCGCTAAATAAACAGCTTTTCTGAAGGCAAAAAAAAGCCGGAGAATGTCAGCGCATTCTCCGGCTTTTTTCGTACATCGTCAGAAACAGCGACTGGCGTTAGCCGTACAGCTTCAGACGCGCCGCCTTTTTGGCGAAGGCTAAGAACAATACTTTAAGTAGAAGAACCCTATCACTCTGCTTCAAAGTGGCAAAGGCAGAATTGCATTGTAATTTTATCACACCTTGAAAATGAGTATAATTTTGCAGAAAAAAAAACCAAGAATATCTACATTCCTCAGCTTTAAATTTTCCTATTAAAAATCACAATAAGTTAGAAACTTCATCAAGGCTTTTGTAGATTATACCTTGTGCTTTTTCAACAGCAATGCGAAGTTCAACGTCACTATAGTCAGCCATCTTTGAAATTGTGTTGGGGATATCATTAATTTCAATGGGGGTATTGTAGGGATAAACACTCCATGTTTTAACGAAAGAAGTAAGCTTGGCAATTTTTTTATTAATAGAGAAATGTGGTACCAAAAATGACATAGCTGTAATTACGCCGTGTAAACTAGTCCCATAAAAAGCTTTAGAATTTGCAATTATATACATTATCTCCCATACGTTGAGATCATCTAAAATCAACATATCTCTCTTAGAGAGACTTTTGACTTTTTCGAGAAAAACAATATCATCATGTCCACTCGCATAACCTATTGGAAGAAGAATAACATCGAGGTTATGTTCATTGATCGTCTTATCTAACTGATTAGCCAATTCTTGAGCAGTAAAATTAACTTTATAAGGACAAGCCTGAATACTAATGTAATCCTTTCTTATTTTATCTTTAATTTCCTGTCGAACAACGGTATCAAAAAAAGAATTATCAATGATACCAGAGGCCATCAATACAGAGTCAGGAACGAGCTTAGATTCACAAAAGGTTGACACATAATTAAATGTACGATCATCTCTGACCGAGATATAGTCAGAATTTTTTATATTATTTCGTTGTGAAACAGGAGGCTTAGCACCAACAGTATTAAAAATTACTTTAACATTATTTTTAAAGGATCGTTTATCAGGAATATAAGGATATTCCCACACAGCATCATAATACGATTTTGCAAACTTATTCAATAATGAAGGAGAAATGCGGTTTATAAGGCGCAAAAATTTAGTAACTAATAAGCTATCTTGAACATGTGTGTAGAGAATTCCTACTGAAGCACCAAGCACTTCTCCGCCAACAATAATAACGGTTGATCCGGGTGGAATATCAAGTAAATCGCGCATGGCAACTGTAGGCATACACTTATAATTACTGAGATCTGAGGCTTTAATTGAGGAATAGACAAAATCTATTTCTTTCAACTTTTCAGTATGGAATTTTTTTACGTATTTCTCTAAAAGAATTGGCATCAAATTATCGCCGTAATTGTATCGATCATATGCCCCATAGAGAACAACTATTCGCTTCATATAAATTTCACCTTGAAATGGTTTTTTTTATTCTCAATATTGCACCTGGTAGCCATAGAGACTTCGTTTTCTGATAAAACGCAAGTCTTGTCTTATGGCTAAAAACATCGAAGAGATATCCAGCACAAAAATAAGCTATCAGCGTTGCATAAACTGAACCATCCATACCATATTTTGGGATCAAAATATAATTAAGGAATATTCCAATAAGCAGGCCAATTAAATTTCTATTTAAGGCATATTTTTGCAATCCCTCATTGATATACCATCGTCCACTAGCTGAACTTAAAAAATAGAAGATACAAACCCATGAATACATTTTAATTAATCTCGATGATTCAATATACTGTATGTCATAAAAAAACGAGATTATATAATCAGCAAACAAGCTTACAAAAATCGCAAGAGAAACACTGACAACGACTAAAACATCATATAACAACTGCAATCTTTCGTTATATTGCAATTCGCTAACTTCTTTTATCTTAATTATCTTAGGGAATACCGATGACACGATTGCCACAGGTATAAAATACCACACCTCCACCATTTTGACAGCAACAGAATATATACCAACGGCGGCATTGCCAATCATATTTCCTATCATTACCTGGTCTATACGCATGTACAACATTAATGCAACGCCAGAAATAATTAGGGGCCAACTTAGTGAAAGTAATCTTTTGGCCTCCTGAAAATCGACCTTCCAGTTAAACTCTTTGTGTTTTAATTTATAAAAGTAAAACAATAAGAAAGCAGTTATCAGTGCTTCAATCGTCACTGTAAACCCGATCATTAAATATGATCCGTTATTAACTATTATTAATATTTTCAATAAAGAACTAATGACAAATGCTATATTTTGAGAAATAACTGTATACTTTGCGGATACAACAGACTCAAAAAAATATTTAACTACGTCAGAAGACCTTATAAGTACCGAGGGTAACATAACTAATACAATGAGTACTAAGTTCCACTCGTGTGGTCTGAGAATCATTGTCGTAGAAATAACAAATACAGAAGCTATAAGACTTCCAATGATTTGTAGGAAAAAGGAAGTACCCAGTAAAACATTTTTTTCAGTATCAGCCTTTACCAACTCTCGAACAACAACACCGTTCATTCCCAATGAAGCAATAGCAGAGTAAATAGCTATCATAGCGTATGCATAATTATATAAACCAAAATCATCTGGGCCCAGGTATCTCGCAAGCCAAACACTGATGATGAAGCCCAATCCCAATCTGATAATACTGTCCGAAGAAAGCCAAATCATATTAGATATGGATTTACTTTTATTTATTCTAGATATTATTTTCATAAGTTATCTATATTGACTGGGAACTCAAAATTTAATAAAAAAACGCATAATTTTTCATCACACTCGCTATTGACTGAAACGCGAATTTTTATCCTGAAAATACACTACAACAGGAATATTTCCATGAAAAAAATCATAGTATTGCAGAGAATAATAGCAGTGGAATGTTTACGCAAGTTGACGAGAATGATAAATCAACCCAATATCTGTGCAGACCCTCATCCAGATTTTTTTAACCGTATTGTTTCTTTAGCAGATGCTAAATCAGCTTGAACCATCTCAATTACCAGATCTTGCAAGGACGTTTCAGGCAACCAGCCTAGAGTATTTCTTGCCTTGATAGGATTCGCTGAAACCTTGGATTTTTCTACCATGCGAATATAACGCGGATCAACAGCAACCACTACGTCTCCAACTTTTAAAGCAGCAGCAATAGGGCTGATAATTGCTGCTATAACACCTTTCTCTTCTATGCCTCTCCCTACGAAACGAAGTTTTATCCCTAAAGCCAACGCAGCAAATATGACAAATTGCCGCACCGTGTACTGCACACCCGTGGCAAAAACGTAATCTTCAGGTTTAGCTTGTTGCAACATTGACCATTGCATTTTTACGTAATCTCTGGTGTGCCCCCAATCCCGTAGTGCATTTAGATTACCTAAATAGAGGCACTCTTCAACACCCAGGGTGATGTTCGCTAAACTTTTTGAAATCTTTCTGGTCACAAAGCGCTCACTTCGGTAAGGAGACTCATGGTTATAAAGTATACCGTTGCAGGCATACATACCAAAAGTATTGCGGTAATTTACTACCGTCCAAAAATCTGAAACCATCGCCATAGTTTCAGTTGCGCAATATTTAGTTGTCACCATTTCATTGATATTTATACCATTAACTAAACTGCAAAGTTCAGAGGGTGAAGAATGGTAGTAACGGACTTTATGTTCTAAACCTTGAAAACGTATAGCCTCAAGTATTCTCAGTGCAGGGATATGAGTACTTACTGAAGAGTTGTAGGGGGCTGCGCACTCATCATAATTTACATTCCCCCCACCTATATTATAAATTTCATCTGGACGTAGGGTGATTATTAAATCCATCAAAAATGAGGGATCAGATATCAACCCATAGTGAATATACAAATTAGGGACAGGTGCAACTTGTCCATTATATTCATATTCCGTAAAATCATTTTCAAGCAATGAATTACATTGCATAATACCGTTAACCACATAACCTTTGCTTAGTAAGAGCTCAACCAAATAATGGCTATCCTGTCCAGTCATACTGGTAACAAGCGCAACTTTAGACATATGCGACCCTTAATTTAAATTATAAAACTCAACCATTGACACCAGATACATCAATATAATCTTATTAATTAAAATAAATATACTTCATGAGATTTTAAAATACTAACAAACCTTCATAAGGTATAAATAAAATAAGAAAGTAAAAACAGATCCACTGCTAATAAACACACCAAAACTAATCTATTAGCATCTAGGGTGTTTGCCGGCGGTAAAAATTTTAACGATAAGGGATACACTCGAAAATCTAAACTTGATTAATTGATAACAGGATATTTTCAATAGTCTAACTAAGCTGACATATTTATTGCGAGAATAGTATTTCACTGATAATACGCTATCGTAAAGTCGCTCTATTATACGCCATTCACTATCGACCTGGCCTACTCTAGAAAGTGAATGTTCGAAAGTCCCCACCACTTGAATAGTGACTTTAACCTTCAGCTTCTTTAATGATTCAATCCGGTGAAACAAACTATAGTCAACACCATAAAGTGCAAATCTGGTATCAAATAACTCCATATTCAATTCGAAAAATTTTTCTATTAAAGAACGATAAATAACAAGACCAGAACCAATTGAAATCACATAAGATTGATAGTTTATAATCTCACCATCACTAATTTTTTGTACCTTTTTATCAATTTTAGGATAATAAAAGCCCCCACTTACCCTATCACGAATATTTGGTAATTGTATATCTACTTCATCGGTATAATATTGTTCACATTTATTTATGTAGTCTTCACTTACAATACTATCATCATCCAATAAAATATAACGATCGTATTCATTATATTCCCTAAACAAACCATTATAAATCCAACTCAAAGGTCTGTTATCAACAAACTCTTTATAATCAATATCGTTAACAAAAGACCCAAGACTTTTTATAAAATCAATATCGCTCTCAAGATGTTTTGGCCCATTGTTGATAATCACCAGATCGAGATCAACATGGTTTTTATTCATCAAGCTACTGAGTGTATGCGAATCTGCGAAATCTTTATCGTATAGTATTACAGCCAATATTGTCCTGCACATACATCCCCCTAACTTACTCACAAGTAAAAATTAACACTTATGAAATTAAAATTTTTCGCATATAGGATTTAAATAATCGACTAATCGAAAAACAGTAACGACCACTGCACCAACACATGGCCATACTTAAAATATGACACAGTGTTTACTTATCTATTTTTGACCATTTGAGATATCCCTTAGCAATATCTTTTTCCTTACCGTTGATATCTAATAGACCAAAATTAGACACATAGGGATTTACACTTTTCTCATCTGTCAATGAATACCACCACAGCCCTTTAATATAACTTCTTTCGCTAGCCAACCTAAAGTACTGATGTGTATAGCTTTCCTGTACTACAGGTGGAAGAAGACCTCGGAGAGAATTTGAATAGCCCATTTCTGTAATAAAAAGACTTACTTTCTTACCAGAATTCATCCTTGTTAAATGCTGCTCAAAAAGATCAATGACAGAAAAATCTTTATCTGGTGAGTGCTTTGAATATGGGTGTATCGACACTCCATCAATGTTATTTAGCACACCATCTTTAATCATGTAATCAAACCAGTTCCGATGTCTGGCAGATAAAGGATTTAAGCTTCCCGCAATAATTATGGCGTTAGGGTTATGCATCCTGATTGTTTGGGATACTTCTTTTATTAACTCTGAATAATTCTTTGCTGAAATAGCATCATTACTCTCTGGGTTATTTTTAAAATCATCGTTCCACCATTCATTATAGATCTCATATATAATAGGGGTATGTGGATATTGATCTACAACCCAGGAGACATAATGTGTAAAAGCAATTCTTTGCTCCTCTGTTACCGGCTTACTGTCACCATACAATGGATTTGCGCTGCCCAGTATTATGATGGGAGTAATTCTCGCTTTTAGAGAACCATCAACAATAACTTGCAACTTTTCATATGGTATTTTGTAAACCCCTTTTTTCTTTTCAATCTCTCGCCATCTGAAATCGGTTCTATATGAATCAAATTGGTATTTTTTCAGTAGATCAAGCGTTTCAGTAGCTGATATCGACATACGATCAGGATGGAAGCACACTCCGGTTAGCATTTTATTTGCTGCATTGCCGGGACTCGTTACGAGTAGAAATGTAAAAATAATAATCCTCAAGTAAACCACAGTCACCTTCCAATTACCAAAAGATAGAAGCATGAAAAATCATAATTTATTTTTTTGATTTTTTATAATCAAAAAAACATCCACTACATAAAAATACAACCTGGCGTGTGAAAAAAATCGGGTGATGAACACTGAGCTTTTAACCTTCAATCCGTAGCTCACAAGTTGTGCCTCAAGGATACTTTTATATTTCCCCACCACATTATTTCTGATACAAAATAGATTATAAGCTTTGCGTATTTTATCTTTATTACCTGATGTAATACGCGTTAAATCATGGGATGTGTCTTGTACATAAAGCGACTTGTTTAATAGTTTTGCTTTATTATAACTTGTTCTTATTAATAAACGATAAAAAAGATCAAGATCTTGCCATGCTGGCATATCCGCAGTAAACCCTCCCACTTGTTTCATTCTTTTGGTATAGGTAAAACATTGATTTCCTATAATGTTTTTAAACAAAATATCCTGAGATGTAACTTCCTTGGGTAAAAGGAAATTTAGATATCTGTTGATTTTATACTTGTGTTTTTTGTTTATAGTTAAATTATTAGTATAAAGGAAACTGTAGTTTTCTAATTCATGTCTATTCTGAACAAAATAAGAAATCCTGTCTTCTAAAAAGTAGTCATCATCATCAAGACCAGTTATATATAAACCTGTTGCTTGTTCAATTGCTATATTTCGGCTTGTACACGCACCGGAGTTAACTTCTTTTAATATGTATTTAACACGATGATCTAATAAAGCTACTCCGGCAAGATAATCCTGTGTTCCATCTCCAGAATTATCATCAACGACAATAATTTCAATATTTTTATAGCTTTGTTTACGAACAGAGTCTAACGCCCTCGTGAGTAACTGAAGTCTGTTATACGTTGGAATATATATAGAAACCAGTGGCATATCCTTCATTTTTTATCCTTGCAAATAATCAGAATATAGTTTGATCGTCATGTTATTCATTCTTTCTCTAGTGTAGTGCTCTGTCATTCTTTTCATTAGCCGTTCACTCATACCATCAAGATCATATGTATTTATGCAAGAAATAATACTTGCTAAGGATGAACTGTTACCACAATTGAAAAATAATTTACTGACTTTATTTATTTCATTAAAAGCTTGAATGTCACTGGTAATAATCGGTAGATTAAAACTCATTGCTTCAAGCGGTACCATGGCAAAACCTTCCCAACGCGATGATACTATTAAACAATCTGAACTACGGTAATACTCACCTATAGCTTCTTTTGAAATCCAGCCCGTATACTCAACAACTATATTTTTAAAATTTGGAAAAACCATCTTAGAATCACTATTAATAGTAGATCCAATCATTGTGAGTTTAATAGAAAAATCAAGCTTTTTGTCATCTAAAGTTTTAAGAGCTTCTAGTAAAGTGTCAATCCCTTTCTGCCTGTCAAATCTCCCCACAAAAAGCAGATTATATTGATTCAAATTATTATGCTTTTTTGTATTTTTTTCTTTAGGTAAATCAACTCCATTACTAATAAGACAAAGCTTTTCTTTAGAAAATCCAATTTCAACTGATTTAGTGTACTCGTACTCACCGACGCAAATAATACTTCGTGTAAACTTTGATAAGAACAACTCACAAAGAGTGAATAACTTTAACTTTATGAATGATGTTTTGACGAGGAATGAAAATCCATGAGGGCAGTATATTACCTGGTGTTTTTTCCGCAAAAAAAAAACACTATAATCAATCGACCAACAAACCCTGCAAAAGTACTATGCAAATGGATAACATCAGGTTTAAAAGTCTTAACCTGATGATGAAAACACTTCGCAAAGGCGTAAAGACCTGCCACTCCTCTTTTATTCCTGCTAAATGTAACTATATTAGGTGATATTACCTCTGATAACTCTGACTTGTCTTGTTCAGGTGCAATTATTTTAATCTCTGATATTTTGCTACTTTCAATCTGGTATCGTGCAAGACTATCAATAACGGTGGCGACGCCCCCCTTGATAGTTTCAGCTGCATGTAAAACCTTCATATATTGCTCCTTAAATTTAAGTGTTATCTTTTCTAGATGACACAAACATTGAATAATTATAAATAAAATACTAAAAAATATTAAAAGCATCATTGAATTTGAATGGGTAAATCCCACCCAAGTTACTCAAAATAATTAATAAAAAGTACATCGCAGAGAAAAAGCAAAAAGCAAAACTAATGATCTTATTGTTAATTCTTTTAAGCAATATAGGGAAAATCAACATTAAATAATAGACAAAGTATTGAGCAACTCGTTGTGGCCCCGCCGGGTTTGTTCCTAACATCGTTACAGGGATTAATGCTGATATACCACAAAGGTATATACATTCTATGCAGCTATATTCAACACTCTCTTTCCTGTGTTTTTTCCCTAATAAATAAATGACAATTGCAATCATAACGTAGAGTGCTACAGTCATTAGTCCATTCTTCCCGTTTGTAGCACCTTCGGTATACCCCTCATACCGGCTGTTATTAATTGCCATACGAGCGATAATCACTGGCGTAGCAATCAGTCCTGTCAAAAATGTTCCAACCATTTTTAATTCAATACGAAACTTTGCATGACATAAGAAATAGAAAACTAACATCATGACTGCACTAATATGAAACTGCATAGCAACTAAAATGAATAGGGTATAAACTATAAACCGTTTTTCAACTAAAAACCTTAGGGCCAGAAAGCAGATCCCCATTGCTATTGCCTGACGAACCTGATTGTAAAAAGCAAAGTACAAACCGAAGGTAATATAGATATAAATGGAAAGTGTATAGTTTACTGAATATTTCCTCAATATTAATAGCACGGGCAATATTGATATTAGGGACATAACAACAAAGTAAAAAAAATAGTCATCCGAAATCCCATGAATCATCATTACCAACAGCTGATATCCTTTCTCAACTTCAGGGTCTAATGTTAGTGGATAATGATTAAATGGAAATCTGAAATATCTTGTATAAACATGAGAATCAGTCCCGATTGTGTAGTCTCTAACAGATGCGAGTGAAGTAAGGAGAAATAGTGGTAGAAATACCCCTCTGCTCCCAAGTGATTTGTTTTGAATATAAACAAAAAAAACACTAAACATGGTTACTATTAAATAGGGTAACATCATTTATCTCTTCAATGAATATCTATTAGTTTCAAAAGCCTTCGTTTATCGAGACGTCACTCTCACGATTAAAATCATTACGTTACTCGCTCCTCTTACTATGATCATTGCTTTAATAGGGTTCAGAAGTCAAAAGTATTCATTTTATATTATTTAGAATTTATTTTTTATCAGAGTATGAGTAATCGTAGTTTGTATATCCATAACCATAATAGCTACTCGCCTTTTTGATCACACTGTTAAGAATGCATCCTTTAACCGTGACACCACTTTGTTCGAAACGCTTGATACTCACTTCCACTTCTTTGACTGTGTTCACTTCAAAGCGTGCTACAAGTAATGTTGTTCCCACATAGCGACCAATTATAGCGGCATCTGTTACTGCCAGAATCGGAGGAGTATCAACAATCACAAGATCATAATTTTGGGATGCCCAGTTAATAAGTGATCCAAATCTCGCATGCATAAGTAATTCAGCAGGATTAGGTGGATTCTCACCACGGGAAATAAAATCTATTTCAATAGAGGAAATGCGTTTTATAGCTTGTTCTGGGGTGATTTTTCCTGAAAGAACGCCAGATAATCCATTTTCCAAACCAGTTTTGAAAAGTTTATGCACATAACCCCTACGCATATCGGCATCGATAAATAGCACCTTTTTATTAGCTTGCGAGATAACGGCAGCCAGATTGCTGCTGATAAAAGTTTTACCGACACTTTGGCTGGGTCCTGAAATCATCAGCACATTATTTTTAGCTTCCATCATGGCAAAATGAAGACTAGTTCGCAAACTTCTGATTGCCTCTATAGCTAGGTCAGCAGAGTTTTCGACAGCAAGAAAACTTTGTCCGGCACCTTCCTTTTTACTCTTGGATGATTTTGATTTTCCCGGTTTACCTTTTTTACTGAGCCATTCCGACAAGGGTATGCTGGCATAGACATTGATTCCCTGCTCTTCAAGTTGCTCGGGTGAATCAATCCCTCTACGTAAGAATACACGCAGAAACACTAACCCAACGGATATAATCCCGCCCAGAATAAGTCCCGCCAGTACGATTATCGCTTTTTTGGGTTTAACCGCTTTAGGCTCAGTCACGGCAGAATCGATAATACGTACATTACCAATGGCACTGGATTTGGCTATGCTCAGTTCTTGCTGGCGGTTAAGAAGTTGCATATAAATGGCGCGGTTAGATTCCGCATCACGGCTCAGCCTGGCAACTTCCTGCTGTGTCGCTGGCATGGCAGAA
This sequence comes from Rahnella sp. CG8, assembly GCF_023701875.1. Taxonomy (NCBI): domain Bacteria; kingdom Pseudomonadati; phylum Pseudomonadota; class Gammaproteobacteria; order Enterobacterales; family Yersiniaceae; genus Rahnella; species Rahnella sp. CG8. Next base: position 13,961 of record NZ_JABAED010000030.1, on the reverse strand, counting down.
ACACTTTTGTTCAGCCGCTCTCTCTCTTTTACTAAGGTTTCACGCTTTTCTAGCAGTGCTTTGTATGTAGGATGATCTTTTGTATAAAGCTGCGAGATCTCTGCTTCACGAAACGTTAATTCGTTCAGTTGACTTTCAACATTGACGATTTGATCCAACACAGATTTCGCTTCTAACGACAGGTCAACCGAGTCTTTCTGCCTACGATAGGCATTCAATGCATCTTCTGATGCATTAAGTTCGGTACGTACCTGAGGAAGTTGGCGTTCAAGAAAATCAAGGCTTTTGGCGTCCTGCGCTGCCTGACGCGCAATATTTTGATCAAGATAGTTTTGGCTGATACTGTTCAGTATGGCAGAGATCAGTTCCTGATTATCGCCGTTCAGCGACAGATTCAGGATACCGGTATCTTTCCCTTGATCATTTACATCAAACACATCGAGTAAGTTATTAATCGCGCGTAGACGGGTAAGATAATAAACGTTAAACTCGGTACCTGGTGCGCCATTAATATCATTGACTAATAAGGAAATCCCTTTCTCATTAAGAAGACTTCCCACAGAACCTTTTATCTCAAAATCATCCCCTTCGACCAGATAGTTATTTTTATCGATGACCTTAATCGTGATTTGCGGTATATCACCATCGCCTGCAGGTAGATACAAACGACCAATCGAAAGCTGGCCAGGTTGCTCTCCTGTTAATCTTGCCCATCCACGACCAAATACTGGGAAATATTTTTGTTCAACAACAGCCTGCAAATTCAGATCATCTACTGTTTTTCCTAAAATCATCCGTGACTGTAATAAAGCAATTTCTGGCGCAGATTGTGGCTGAGAATCAGGTAATACCTGGCTCAGACTTTCAAGAATTGCATTACCTTGTTTCTGCTCAACCTGAATTAATGCATCAGCCTGATAAATAGGCGTAGCGAAAAGTACATATATAATCGCAAGCAACGTAAATACGGATGTGATGATAATAATAAGTTTGCGGTGGTCGATGAGCTCACCAATCAAACGACCTAAATCAATTTCATCTGAATCTGGTGAAGCGGGGGTTTTTGAAATTACTGGAGACATACGTATTTTTCCTGGTGAAGTTATCCGTTCAGCTTTTGCAACCAGGACTGACACGCCTGATCAATTAATCGGTAAACAGACTCAAAGGCTTCCTGACTTTTGCGATATGGATCTGGAATCTCCCTCTGCCCGAGCCAGTGGCCCAGCAACATTATTTTCCCGCGGGCTTCAGGTGAGATACGACTAATCTGCTCTTGGTGGAATTTTTCCATGACTAAAATAAGGTCATACTGGCGCCCGAGCGCAGAAGTGAATTGAGTTGCCCGGTGGTTATCAAGTAGTAGTTGGTGCTTTCCTGCTGCCGTGATCGCCCCCTCATCTGCAGAGTGACCAACCAAAGCAGCTATTCCGGCTGAATCTATTTTTTTCTCGGGTAATGCCTGCCTCAGCAGCCTCTCCGCAATAGGAGAACGACATATATTTCCGGTACATACAACAAGAACTGAAGAGAACATAGTTAGTTCCATTGATTGATGTAACGTGTGCCTTCAATCATGTCATGTACTCCAGAAATGGTCGGAACAATCTGTGAAATGACACGATTCCAGCGAACAATCGGCGCAGTGGTGACATAAACGATATCGTAAGGCTGGAGCTGGAATTCCGTACTCATCACCATAGAAGAGGCATCTTTGGCATTCAGCTGATAAATATTGGCGATTTTGCCTTTCTGACTTCCCTTCAGCGGACGAATAACAAATATCCCGGAAGCATCAGACATACTTTGGCTAATCCCCTCCGAATTCCCTAACGCCTCGGCGAGAGTCATCCCGCTACGGTCCATTTTCAACGTGCTCTGTTTGGTGACTTCGCCCATCACAAACACTTTCAGGTCATCATTTCGTGGCACAAACAGAATATCGCCAGGGTAAAGCAAGCGGTTCTGTGTGAGGTCACCTTTCTGCATCAGGGCCTGAAGAGAAATCTGTGTATCCTGACCGTTGTGATTGAGCACCACGTTACGCCAGTCAGCATCAGGCGCTAAGCCCCCTGCGGCATTAATGGCATCAATCACGGTAAGCGGGATATTGGTAATAGGCTGTTGTCCGGACTTGACGACTTCGCCAGTGGTATAAATTTTCTGCGAACGGAATGCCGCAATGCTGACGTCAACCTGCGGACTTTCAATGTACGTCGCCAGACGGCTGCTGATCTCCTGACGTACTTCACTGACAGTTTTTCCGGTGACCTTCAGTTTCCCGATATAAGGATAGAAAATTGTCCCGTCGGCATTCACCCAGTTACCCGTATCACTGGCACTGCGGTACTGACCTGCCGGGGTAGTCAGTTCCGGGTGATCCCAGACGGTAACCATCAGCACATCACCAACCCCAATACGGTATTGGTAGTTTTGCAGTTGTATATCCAGCTGAGGATTTGGCCGTGCCTGAACGCTGTCAGGGCGCAGCTGATCGATCAGGCCGGGCGTCATCGGGTACACGTTCACTAATTTATCAATGTCATAATTGCTATCAGTAGGTTGAACAACATCTTTGTCCGTGGTACTTAACGACTGCCCTGGAATAACCGTACATCCGCTCAGTAACAAAGCCCCGAATAATGCAGAAATCTTAAACGTTTTATTTTTCATAAAATCCATATCATGTGGTTCAACAGAAATTGATGTTGGCCATGACGCTAATAACTAGCAGCCAATACATGAGGGTGATGCATTATTTAAATGATTGTTAATAAGCACCGTCTTTTCTAAGCACAACACTTACTGTTTTAAATAAGATGGCAATGTCATTCCACATCGACCAGTTTTTTACATACCAGGCGTCAAGATAGACGCGGGTCTCGTAATCCACATCACTGCGACCACTCACCTGCCATAATCCGGTCATTCCCGGTTTGCTCAGCAAGTAATAATCTACCTCATCACTGTAACGCTCCAGTTCAGCGTTAATAATAGGCCTCGGACCAACAAGGCTCATCTCTCCTTTTAATACATTAAATAACTGCGGCAATTCATCCATGCTGGTTTTACGCAATAAATGCCCGATGCGCGTAATACGTGGATCGTTTTTCAGCTTAAATGTCTCATCCCACTCAGCGCGTGCTTCCGGGTTATTTGCCAGCAATTCCTCAAGCACTTCCTTGGAATTGATTACCATTGAGCGGAATTTAAGACATTTGAAAGGACGGCCGCCTTTACCAATACGCTCATGGCCATAAATTGCCGGGCCGCCATCTTTTCTCACTTTGAAGCTGATATACAGCAGCAGCGGAGACAATATGGCAATAATCCCCAGTGAAGCCACAATATCGAAAGCACGTTTCAGGAAGCGTGATGACCATTTCGCCAGGTTCTGATGAACACGTAAGATCATCACTTCGTGACTGAAAATAAACGACATATCCGTACTGTCGAGCGGCATGCCGCGCAGTGTCGGGATCACTGAGACATAGCGGTAACCGTGGATCATAAACACCCGCAGCCAGTAGTTACGGATATCGCTCTGGTGTGCTTCCACGGCGACAATAAACTGGGTTTTCTTATCGCACGGGGTTAATAACCACAGGTCATCGCAGAATATGATCGGAATGCCATCAATGCTGTCACCCGGCTTGTCAGTGAGTTCGCTGGAAATAAAACCGGTGACGTTCAGCCCGAGATTCTTTTCGCTTTGAATCGCTTTGTAAGCCTCGTGAGCATTTTTACCGGTACCAATAATAATGGCATCGCGTTGCCAGATACCCAGAACCGTTAATACACGCTTAGTCATCATGCGGGCACAAGGTACAAATATCAGCACCAACAACCAGGTGAGGATCCACATATAACGGGAAAAATTCCACTCCGCGAAAGCCATCACCGCGATCTCAATAACGGCAAAAATGACCAGCGTGCGTAAAATTTCTTTCAGTTCAAACCAGAAGGTTTTGCGGTAGTAATAATGCCGCAAGCGCATGGAGAACCAGCCAACACAACAAAATGCCAGCGTCCAGTGTAATAAAACCAGGGCAGTAACATGTTGAGCGGGAATATAGTCATCAAACTCTTTGAGCATAAAGCTCAGTAATATTTTAGCGACATAAATCGACAGGGTAAAACTGACGAAATCCGAAAGAGCAAGAAACAGGCTTGAGTAAAAATTTCTGGTGAGAAATGTCATATTTCCCTCACAACAAGTATCAAAAAATAATTATTACCTGAGAGCATCAGGTTAATAGGCTTATAATAATGGACTTCATTAACGGTCTCCTGACATGCTGACATATCAGAAAAATAATAAATAAGTCATTTTGTAGGTGCCTGACTGTTGCAGTCAGGCACAACCTTTCATTAAGGCAACTGCGGCGTATCTCTGTCTGAAGTAATACCGTACAAGCCGTACTGTCTGCCCAGCATCTGGCCACCATCACGCGTCAGTGGTGTCCAGCTGACCGCTGGCGTGCTGCGTGTCGGTTTGACCGTCAGCAAGTCCAGCGGAACAGAGATGTAGAAGCCTTTAGTAAAGGAGCCTTCACCGTATTCCTGTTTAGAGACATTCGTCAGCGTCGCATAGGCTCCCACGGTGACACCGCTGTCAAAGCGTTTGGAGAGATCCAACGTGCCGCCTTTGTCTTTAGCCAGATATTGCCCGACACTCATTTTCACCAGCACATCATCCATAAATGCCGGCCGCCAGTAGGCTGTCAGGTTGCCGGTTGCGGCCTTGTAGTTAGTGAAGCGCATCATGTCGTCCCAGTCGCGCTGTTTGACATAGTTAGCATCAATACCCAGTGCCCAGTCAGAATCCAGTGGCCGGTAGAGCACTTCGCCCCCGACGCCGCCGTACATCATCTCCAGATAACCGCCATAAAGCTGTCCGTAGAAACCGTTGCCCAGATAACGGAAGTAGTTGGCTTGCAGGTTATTCACATAGACATCGTTCTGAACGTATTCGCGGATATGCGTTCGTACGCGTGGCAGAGAAGAGTCATTACTGACGCCGTCATAGCGGAACTTATCGTAGTTATTGGCAACGTTGCCAAACACGCCGCCATCGACAAGCAGATGATCTGTCAGCCAGTAGTTGGCATCCGCCAGCACCCCGATCTGATACATATAAAAGTTTTCAGGGCCGCCGACAGATTGTCTTAATACCGGCGACAGGCTGTAATTAAACCGGTCCTTGCCGATAAAGAATCCCTGACCGACGTCTGTGACCGGTTCAATCCGTTGCTGGTTCAGGGACTGTTCCTGCCCCAGCGGATAACCCTGTTGCTGCTGACGCAGGCTCGCCACGCGGGTACGTGTGGTGACCATCGGCATACCAAAGCGGTTTTGGGTAACATCCAGTGTGTCAACATTCTCCGGCAGATTATTCAGCATGATGAGATTGGCACGCTCTACGCCTTTGGACGTATTGCGATATTTATCCTGCTGACCCGTAACGTTGAGGGTGTCGTCACGGATGTCGATACGCGGTTCGCTAAACCCGGCATTGCCTTTCAGCTGAGCCAGTTGCCCGGTCGCGACGCTGTAATTAACCATTCCCGCACTTTGCGGCTGCGGCTGATAGGCAGGAACCGGATCATCAATCTGATGAGGAACCCAATCGTTCATGTTACTGCGCAGGGTAAACCCGAACATAAAGGTATTGCCACGCTCGTAGCTGGCGTTGACATCCATCCAGCTTGCCAGGCGATAAACAGCACCGAAGTTAAACTTACTGTTCTGTTTTAGTGCCCCGGCGAAATCATCGCGGTAATTATTCCCATCGTATTCCATCTTCAGGCGCAACGGCTGCCAGGGGGTCTGATACTCCACGCCGCCGAATACCCCCGCAGGGCCGCGGAACATATCATTGAGTGAAATATCGCCGGTGGAATGGCTTTGCGCGCGGGTACAATATTTATCGCTGGCTTTGCAGAAAGGGTTCGTGATATTGCCGCTGTTGCCGATATAACCCCAGCCTATCCCCAGCGTGAAATCTAGCGGTCCGGCCGCTTTGCTGGCGACCAGATATTCACTGTCAAACAACCCCGTGCCGCCGATATCGCGCTTGCCCAACGCAACCTGCGGAAGATAGTAGCCCTCTTCCCACAGTCTTAATTTCACATCGAAAGACTTGTCTTTATAGGTTTGATTGCCGCTGAAGTTTGGATCACTACTGTAAAGCCGGTCACGCACGTCGGTATAACGCAACGTGGTCTCCAGCCAGGGAAACAACGCCATCGAGACCGAATAAAAACGGTAGGCATCATTATCGCGGTAGTTGGCACTGAACTCCCCTTCTTTCGGGACCCGCGCCGTCGGTGTTTGTAAAAGTCCCGCGCCGCCGAAATCGGACTGTGAAGGACCAAGGGGTTCATCATACGTTTGCGCCCGGACGGAATTAGCGTAAACCACGGACACAGCAAGCAGGCTGAGAAGATATTTTGGTTTCATCATTCAGGGATCCGGTGCGCCAAAACAGAGACGATGTGCTGATTAAGGTTTTTAAACTGGCGCGGCAGCGTCCAGTCAGAAAAACCGACCCAAATGATACTGCCCGGCTGGGCTTCAGCGTGGCGATAATTCCAGTACGCGACCGGCACGACCCGGATGGTTCCATTGGGATCAATCACCACGGCTTCATTCAGATTGGCACCAGAAAGAAATTGATGGTCTGCGAGATATTCACGAATCGTACGACCTGCAACCCACGGCTGTTTTCCCGCACCACTCACCGCACCCAGCAACAACACGCTGTTGGGACGCGTTGCGGTATAGACGCGATAATCCCCCTGTAACTGGCGGTTAGCGGCATTGTTGTTGAGGATCAAATCCACATCCATCGGGGTAAACTGACGACCGGTAACCTGCAACCCCTGCAACTGCTGAATGACGCGGTTAATGGTCTGCTGCGTATCGCCACTCTCCGTGGCACGCCAGGCCTTGAGCTGGTTCTGCATGGACAGATACTGTTGCTGCGCCTCAGGCGTGGCGGCAGGCACAGCAATCACGGTGCCGGGCGACCAGGATTGGCGGATCAGATCGGACTCCGCCATCATCTGGCGCATATCTTTAATATGGCTGAGTACCTGGGCAGGCTGCCCCTGAGAGGCGCTGGTGTAAACGGCCACGTTGCCCTCGGAAAATGCCATCCCCGGCAAGGCGCTAAAAATGAATAAAAGCGTTTTTATTTTCATGCTGGTGGGATCCCCGCATTGGCAGGTTTGAGCAACGTCATACTCACCGGCATATCTGCTCCCAACCTCTGATTGCTCTTGAGCACCAATCCGCTGTGCGGATCTACCCAGAAAGTGTTTTGCCAGCGGTCACCCGTGGCCTCAAGCGTCACATCCTCGCGCCACACCTGACAGGCGACGACTCTTCCGGGAAGTGTCAGGGTTTCGTCGTCCTCACGGCTGAAACGGGATGTCACAACGGATGACAATGGCTGCCGGTTCTCCGTCCAGCGCATCAGACGTGTCCAGCCAGCCCCTTCACGCAAATTTGCTGCATGCAACAGCGGGTCTTGTTGCAGATTGGTGACTTCCAGCAGATCCCCTTGCGAATAACCGGCCGAACGGACCAGGCGACCATTTTGGGTAATAAATACGACCTGGTCGCCGGTACTCCATTTTTCAAAGCCATCCTGGAGATAACCGACCACAAAGATTTGCGCAGACGTAGGCAGTTTTAAATAAATGCTGCCGTAAGGAATAGCGGCAATTCTTTGGGGTGGCACCACAACATCCTGCGGCCCTTTAATGGCAACCTTAAAAGTATCAACCAGACTGTTTTGCGAAGGGGAACATGCTTGTAACAAGAGGCAGAGGAACAATAAGGAATAGCGCACAAGTGATTCCCTATATCTTTATTATCATGTGGGAAAATAACCACACGGATGTGTGGTTATAATTAAGTGACTTATTAGCGTGAGGTTGTGGTGGTAGTTGAGGTATTGGTGTTGCTGTTACCATCACTATCATCGTTACCTACAGCAATCAGACCTGCGGCTAATATTGCACCGCTGGTACCGACCACTGCCGCCACTGTTTCCCCTGAGCTAAGTTCAGCAGCAGATGTTGTCTGCGAATATAGCGGCAGCAGCATCAGGGCAATAACAGAAAACATAAATTTTCTCATAATTACTCCTCTTCAATTGACAAACGAATTGTTCACCCAATAACCAATGGGCCCTTTGAGTATATCAATAGAAAATAATTATTGTACAATTTAAGACCGGTATATATTTTAGCTATGCTACCGCCCCTGGTTTACGGCCACCAATTTGCCAAACGATAATTCCGGTAATAATTCGCACAGGTTCCCCTCGCCAAAAATAGGTCAGGCGATAGGTTCCCGTACATTTAAAATAACCGCAGTAATTAGCTATTAGTGCTTATTACTGCGTTATTTTAAAAGTCAATTTTTTCAAAAAAATGACTGTATTAATTCATCCTGACTATAAGGCAGCCATAACGCACCTTGCATAGCAAGAATATCACTGCCGCTTAAGTACTCAATATGCTGCGAATTCTCGACACCATTGATAATAATGCCACGGCAATAGGGCCTGAGATGGGCGATCACTTTTCTTAGAGATTGAGTTCCCTGGTGTTGCCAAAAAAAGGTCTTACTGATTTTTATATATTCAAACTTTTCGCTCATCACCAGCGTAAGACTGGTGTTACCTGCGCCAAAATTATCCAGCCATAAGGGGCAGCATGCAGCAAAAGACTGAAGCACAGGGCGTTCCTGCCCGGCATTGAATTCGTGAAAATCCTCACTCACCTCCAGTCTTATATATTTGTGCTGCTGCAAAACCTTTTGTATCGCCTGATTGCTGGCAATATGCACCGCAATCTCATAGTCAATATTGATCGACAATAAAAAGCCGTTGGCGACAAAGATACTTTCATTCACACACGCTGTGGTGACCTGCTCGAAGAAGTCCTTGACCTTCTCTTCAGCAGAAAGAGGTAATGCGTAATCCTCTGAATACTCGTTGCTTTCCTTTGTATTCTTTTTCTTAACCAGCTCAAAACCAAGTATCACTCCCGAGACGGACACAATGGGTTCATACAGGAAGCCAGGATGACTTCTTTTGAGTGATCGCATTTCATACCCCTGAAAAAATAGCAACGTCTGTCGCGGACCTGCACTGTGCAAGGTCAGCTTAAAAAGTTTTTTTGTTATCTGACAATTCTGTTACCCACGGCGTGTTTGTGCAAAAAGAACAAAGCTGAACTGCTGCTGGCATCAACGCCTATTTTTCTTAATGAGTTGCATTTATGAACACTAATCGTTTTAACACTGAGCTTTAGAATATTTGAAATGCTGGTGACAGACAGACCAGACATCATCATCACCAAAACTTTTTCTTCCATTTTGGTAATATTATAATTGAATTCTTCCTTGTTAATCGCGCTGCCCTGAAGCCGGATAAATTGCTCAACTGATCTCTCGACATCAACCAGATCACTCTTCTTCTTAAGGAACTTGAACTCCTTTTTCAGTAAAAGCTCGAGCATTAACATATCAACAGCTGATGACACAATCAGAATTCTCTCCGGGTCCAATATATTCAGATTTTCTCTTAAAAACTCATAACACCTGTGGAAGCCACCGCCTGAAGGATCGATGATCAAGTAATCTTTCGCAAACAAGTTCATCCCTTCGTTCTGGTCAAATGGGATGACATTGTCTACGTAAGGCAGCTTCTTGGAGATTATTTCTTTCAACGCCAATTTAGTAAATTGGCACTCACTCCAGATTATTACCCGAGGCATTGGGCCGCCTAATTATGTGGTTTTAAAAACGCTCAAATTCTGCCTCGTTAATCCGGGGAAGAATAAAGCACTCTCAGAAAGAGATAAGAAAAAAGAATGTTTAGATCCGCTCTAAATCATATTTAAAACTTTTCAGTATCTGTACGTAGAGTAATACGCAGCCGAAACTCTTCAAATCGTTTTTCTCGCTCATAATAAGACCTAACAATAGGTTTGACCGATCGATTTACACTTTCTTATCGTTAAATGCATGCCTGTTTTCTAGGCGCATTCTTACAATTATTCCTAATTAGTAATCAAAATGTGACGTATACGACGCTTTTAAGGTTAAGCGCCCCCAAAATCTAAGAACTATCTCAGTAAGAATCTCTCTCATTTAAACAACTCCATTAACACACTTAACTGTCTGTATTTTTGTTTTAAAACAGGATTTTTCACTTTTTTAAGTGTGATTTCAGATTTTGCTTTTTACGAAAACTAAACATTCAAATTTCATTATTGAGTCATTATCTGAAAAACCGCTCAAAAAAACTAACCTATTGCTCTTTTATACACATTTATGCATAGCGATTAACCGGGCCAGTAACCCCTAATTTACCCAAGAACATTCTTAACTCATAGGGTAAACAGAATTAATTCTTTATTTTCATGCAAATAATAATAATTATTTGATTATCCATGCCTGTTAATACCAAGACTATTCTTATAAAAATGCCTTTTTAACGTAAATTCGTGCAGATAAATCAGGGTAATTAGCATTTAAATCATTGTGGCTATCAGATAACTCGGATAAATATTAAAAAGTAAATTTTTCAATATGTTGAATTTACAGACAATTAAGAGAGGTGAATGCGCAATAAAAAACCAGCCTTTCGGCTGGTTGATGTTTTTTATGCGGGCTGCTGAAGCGCGGGAAGGTGAGCGGGTGAGTATTTTCTCTGCGGTAATATACAGGCCCCTGAGAGGAAAATATCCCAGGGGCTTGCCTTAACTCGCTTTGCGCCAGCGGCGGGTCAGCACTTTTTCTATTTCAACAATCACAAACAGCGCCACACCGATCATCAGGCCGATGATCCAATAGATGAACGGCAGCGGACGCGTACCGAACAGCGTGTTCATCAGCGGCACATAGATAATGATCGCCTGCAACGCAAACAGCACCAGGGTGACAATCCAGATGCCTTTATTGTGCAGCAGACCGCGGCTGAGCGAGAAGTTATCCGAATCGCGGCAGTTGATCATGTACACCCACTGCGCGGTAACCAGCGTCTGCAACAGCACGGTGCGGATGAATTCAGGTTCATAACCGCGCGGCTGCAGCCAGGCTTCCAGCATGAAGGCGCTGATGGAAATCAGCAGCCCGACAAAGGCCACGCGCCAGATGGCGTATTTATCCATGACGTGTGCGCTGACGTTACGCGGCGGACGGCGCATCACGCGGCTTTCAGCCTTCTCAAATGCCAGCCCGAAGGACAACGTGGCGGAAGTCGCCATGTTCATCCAGAGGATTTGCACGGGTGTTAACGGCAGCAGATTGCCCATCAGAATGGCGATAATGATCAGCAGCCCCTGCGCCAGGTTGGTCGGCATAATAAACAGGATGGTTTTTTTCAGGTTGTCGTAAACCCGCCGCCCTTCCCTGACCGCGTTGGCGATGGTGGCAAAGTTGTCGTCCACCAGGATCATGTCGGCGGATTCTTTGGTTACTTCCGTACCCTTAATCCCCATCGCAATGCCGACGTTGGCCTGTTTCAGCGCCGGTGCATCATTCACGCCGTCGCCGGTCATGCCGACAATTTCTCCGGTATCCTGCAACGCTTTGACCAGACGCAGTTTATGTTCCGGACTGGTGCGGGCGAAAATATCAAACTGCTTCGCCGCCGTTCTCAGTTGCGCATCATCCATATGCTCCAGCTCATAGCCGGTGATGGAATTCTCGCTGTTACCGATACCGAGCATTTTACCGATCGCCATCGCGGTTTCCTGATGGTCACCGGTGATCATCTTGACGCGGATCCCCGCCTGCTGGCATTCGCCAATCGCCACAATCGCTTCCGGCCGCGGCGGATCCATCATGCCGGCAATGCCGATCAGCACCATGCCGTGACTGAGTTCCGGATGATCGAGTGCAGCAACCGGATGATCGACCGGCTTCCAGGCCGCTGCGACCATGCGTAATCCTTCACTGGCATATTGCGTGATCGCCGATTCCCAGTAGGCGTGATCCAGCGGCACCGCCCCTTCCGGCGTCTGCTGGAACTGACACAGTTTGAGCAGCACGTCCGGTGCGCCGGTCAGCATGATCTGCGACTGGCCATTTTTCTCACCGGCCACCGCCATATATTTATAGAGAGAATCGAACGGGATTTTACTGCTGAGGTTAAACGGCAATTCTGGCAAATGCGCCTTGGCTGCCAATACTTTCAACGCCCCTTCCGTCGGGCCACCGGTAATGCCCCAGTGCCCCTGCGCATCCTGCGACAGTGTGCTGTCGTTACAGATATCTACCGTACGCAGGAACTGGGTCAGCAAAGGCGAAGAATCTGCAGGCAGCGGCGACGCCGAACCGGCAATCGAGAAGCTGCCCATCGGCTCGTAACTGTTGCCTTCTACCGTCCAGACATTATCCGCCAGAATCACTGCCTTGACGGTCATTTCGTTCATGGTCAGCGTGCCGGTTTTATCCGAGCAAATCACTGACATCGCACCCAGTGTTTCCACCGTGGGCAGCTTGCGGATAATGGCTTTGGAACGCGCCATCGCCTGTACGCCGAGCGAAAGAATAATCGAAATGATCGCCGGTAACCCTTCCGGCACCGCCGCCACCGCCAGGCTGATCACTGACAGCAACAGCTCGGCAAACGGAATGTCGCGCAGCAGATAACCAAAAATCAGCAATGCCACCATCATGAACAGAATGATGACAAAAATGGATTTCCCCAGTTTATCTATCTGCACCAATAGCGGCGTTTTGTTGTCTTCAATGGAGGACAACATTTCATTGATATGGCCGAGTTCGGTCTGGCCGCCGGTGGCAAATACCACGCCGCTGGCGGTACCGGAACTGACGGTGGTGCCTGAAAATGCGAGATTTTTACGGTCGCCAATCGACTTCTCACCTTCCAGCGCCCCGGTCTTTTTCGAAACCACGGTCGATTCACCGGTCAGAATGGCTTCTTCGACACGTAAGTTATGCACGTCAATCAGACGTAAATCGGCAGGGATTTTGTCACCGGGGCGCAGCAGAACAATATCTCCCGGCACGATTTCATCGGTACCGACGGTGACCTGTTGTCCGCCGCGTAATACCAGCGCTTCACTGGAAAGCATATTCTGAATGCTTTTCAATGATTTCTCAGCATTATTTTCCTGGATGAAACCAATTAAAGCATTAATAACCGCCACACCTAATATCACCAGTGTATCAACCCAGTGCCCCATAATGGCCGTGACGACAGCGGCCGCTAATAATATATAGATAAGAATATCTTTAAAGTGCGAGATAAACTTAATAAACAGAGATTTACCTTCTTTTTGCGGCAGGACGTTAGGACCGTAATGGTGGAGTTTATTTTTCGCGTCTTCGGGTGAGAGCCCGTCAGGCCCGGACTGTAGCCCGGTAAGGCTTTCTTCTACGCTTTGCTGATACCACAGTGTTTCTGTTGTTTTATTCACGGAATATGGCGCTGGATTATTCATGATGCCTGACTCCTTGATCCCTGAAAGGGTTCATGAATGATGCGGGTAATGCAAGAATTGTGATGTTAATTTCTGGCAAGATACGTAAAGCTGTATAAACTATAATATACCGTGTTAAATAGTGTTAATTCCCGGCTTTGAAAAAACAATTAGATTAACAAAAACAACAGATAACCTGAGTCTCAATAAGAATAGGTCAGAGATATAATATATTGGCACAGCACATTAAATGTCCTTATATATTCTGTCTTAATTTATTATTTCGTGTGTTGTTTATGAGGGGAAGTATTATGGACATTCGTTTCTCTCCCGCTCTGCTCATCCTATTTCTGATAAGCGCCTGTGACCAGAAAGCCCCGGATCCCCCCGCCTGTCAGTTATACACATCAGACGCTGCCGACGAAGAGGAGAGTGTAGCTCTAGGTGGTCTACGTATCATTAAAAAAAAGGGGGGGGGGGGGGGGGGGG